>NZ_JBWKXF010000009.1:0-172158 GCF_059422645.1 Pseudomonas sp. GW821-FHT01C01
TGCTCGCGAAGGCGGTGTGTCAGTCAACAAATGCTTTAACTGGCAAACCGCCTTCGCGAGCAAGCCCGCTCCCACATTAGATCAAAAAACATCAGACCCAACGGTGACGAGCCATTGGGTCCGGGGTTAACGCATTATTGCGTTTTTTGCGGTTGTTGCGCTTTCCAGGCTTTGAACTCGGCCCATTCAGCGCGACGTTCGGCCTGTTTTTTCTGGATCTCGTCGAATTTCTTCTGTTGATCCGGTTTCAGCACCGCGCGCACATCGGCTTCGGCTTTCTGATGCTTGGCGGCCATTTCGTCTTTCATGGCTTTCTGGTCGGCTGGCGAGAGTTTCTCCAGGTACTTCTCGACCAGTTGCTTACGCTCGTGCATCTGCTCGCCCATGATCTTGCGGATCTGCTCGCGCTGTTCGCGGCTCAGGTCCAGTTGACTGTACGGGCCTTTGCCGTGCATGCCGTGCATCTGACCGCCGTGGCGCGAACCGTCCATCGGCCCATCCATCGGGCCTGCGCCTTCAGGCATGGCCATGGCAACGGTCGGCAGGGCAGCAGCGAACATCAGAGCGATAAGAGTCTTGCGCATGGTGTATCTCCTTGTCTCGTTCCCGGTACGTTCCGGATGAGTACAGATTACGCAGATCAAGGTCAGCGGCGGTCAGCGGAGGGTAAAGCTTGGGTAAAGACAGTTTTTTACCTTCCTGACAAAACAAAACCCCTGTAGGAGCTGGCTTGCCAGCGAAGAGGCCTTTGAGCCAAATGAAGACGCCTTCGCTGGCAAGCCAACTCCTACAGGTGTCGGGTTTTACAGGCTGTAGTAATAGCCGCGGCTGCGCAGGGCGACGATGCGCGGCCGGCCATCGGGGTGTGGGCCGATCTTCTTGCGCAGGTTGCTGACGTGCATGTCCAAGCTGCGGTCATACAGGGTCAGCTTGCGGCCGAGGGCGATCTGCGCCAGTTCCTGTTTGTCCAGGGGTTCGCCGGGTTGCTTGAGCAAGGCCTCCAGCAGGCGGCTTTCGGAGACAGTGAGGGTGAATTCCTGCTCGTCGATGCTGACCACCCCGCGCACCGGGCTGAAACACAGGTCGCCCAGTTCCATCTGGCTGGACACCGCTGCCGGGTGGCTACGGCGCAGGACGGCGCGCAGGCGGGCGGTCAACTCTCGCGGATCGCAGGGTTTGGCCAGGTAATCGTCGGCGCCGAGTTCCAGGCCGAGGATACGGTCCAGGGGCTCGCCCCGGGCCGAGAGCATCAGCACCGGCAAATCCGGATGATCGCTGCGCAACTGTTTGAGCAGTTCCAGGCCGCTGCCATCGGGCAACATCACATCCAGCACCACGGCCGCCGGGGCGGTTTCGGCCAGCGCCCGGCGTGCGCTCTGGCCATCGTGACAGGCACGTACCTGAAACCCTTCCTGGCTCAGCCAACTGCTCAGGAGCTCACACAGCTCCTGGTCATCATCAATAAGTAACAGCTCGCTCATGACTCACTCAATTTAGCCATTGTCGACGTTTTCGACTTGCTCCACTGGCGAAGATACCGCAGAGCAGAGCCAATAGCGCTACCCCGGCGCCAATGACAAACCATTGTTGCTGGTCGGTCAGCAGGCGCGGCAGCGGACTGCTGGCCTGGGCTTCCTTGAGTTGCAGCTTCAAACGCTGGTTCTCCTGGCGCAACCGGGCCAGCAGCGGGCTTTCGCGTTCGCTATCGGCAGTTTGCAACTGTTTGTTCAGTTCTTCCCGTTGCCGTTCGCTATCTTTCAAGCGTTGCTGCAACTCGGTGATCTGGCTGCCGGCGCTCAGGGACAGCGGCGTCGAACCAGCACCATTGGCGCTCTCTTCACCGTGGGCGGGCGCCACGATCGACAACGTGACCAACATCAGACACAACGGACTCTTGCGCATCACGACTCCTGATTCCAATACGAGTATTGGGCAAGTTGTCGGCCGGCAAACGAGAATAATGAGCGATTGAGAACGCGATGAACCGACAAGGTTCATCGCGGGGCGGGATTTTACGGCAGGACTTGCTTGAACGGCTTGACCAGAACGTTGGCGTAGACGCCTGCGGCGATGTACGGATCAGCGTCGGCCCAGGCCTGGGCGGCGCTCAGGGAATCGAATTCGGCGACGATCAGGCTGCCGGTGAAACCCGCCGCGCCCGGATCATTGCTGTCGACCGCCGGGTTTGGGCCGGCCAGAACGATGCGGCCTTCGCCCTTGAGCACTTGCAGGCGCTCAAGGTGTGCAGGCCGTGCGGCCAGGCGGGCTTCCAGGGAGTTGGCGACGTCTGTGGCAATGATTGCGTAAAGCATGTCAGTCCTCGGTTTTTGGCGTAGTGGTGTCGGCGTCGTGCAAATGGCGGGACAGGTAGATGCCCTGGCCGACCAGGAACAGCAAAGTCATGCCCAGGCTGCCGAAGACCTTGAAGTCGACCCAGTAGCTCTGGAAGGTGAACGCGACAAACAGGTTGGCGGCACCGCAAAACAGGAAGAAGACGATCCAGGCGATGTTCAGGCGCGTCCAGACTGCGTCAGGCAGCGTCAACGCATGACCCATGATGCGTTTGATCAGCAGGCTGTCACCGACGAAGTGGCTGCCAATGAACGCCAGGGCGAACAGCCAGTTGACCACCGGGGCTTTCCACTTCAGGAACGTCTCGCTGTGGAACGCCAGGGTCAGGCTGCCGAAGACCAGGCAGGCGATCAGGGTCAGCCACTGGCTCTTCTCCAGCTTGCGCTGCTTGATGAACAGCGTGCCGTAGACCACCAGGGAACTGACGATCAGCATCGCGGTGGCGCTGTAAATACCGCCTACAGTGACCTCATGGCCGGCGACGTCGACGACCCGTGGATCGATTTTGAAGACGATGAAAAACAGCAGGAGCGGGATGAAATCGATGAATTGTTTCACAGTGGCAGCCAGAAGCAGGATGTGGCGGCATAATAACAAACATATGGGCGCGCGATAGCGCCAGCTGATTTGAGGTTACAAAGCCCTGTGAATGTTGATTTGCACTGCCATAGCACGGCCTCCGATGGCGCCCTGGCGCCTGCGGTTCTGGTGGCGCGAGCGTTCGAGAAAGGCGTGCGAGTCCTGGCCTTGACCGATCACGACACCCTTGAAGGCCTCGACGAGGCCCGGCACGCGGCCACCGCGTTGGGGATGCAACTGGTCAATGGCGTCGAATTGTCTTGCACCTGGGGCGGTGCGACCATTCATGTATTGGGCTACGGTTTTGACGTGAATGCCGCGCCGTTGGTCGAGGCCATCGCCAAATTGCATGATGGCCGTTGGCTTCGCTCCGAGGAAATCAGCCGCAAACTGGCGTTGAAAGGCATGCCGGGGGCGCTTGACGGTGCCCGGGAGATCCAGCAGGAGCTGGGCGACAGCGGTAACGCGCCGGCCCGCCCGCATTTCGCCGACTGGATGGTGCGTGAAGGTTTCGTCAAGGATCGCGCCGAGGCGTTCCGCAAATGGCTGGGCGCCGGCAAGCTGGGTGACGTCAAGCAACACTGGCCGACCCTGGAAGAAACCGTCGAGACCCTGCGCGCGGCCCAGGCCTGGGTCAGCCTGGCACATCCCTGGCACTACGAATTCACGCGCAGCAAGCGTCGTCGCCTGATTGCCGACTATATTCAAGCAGGGGGCCACGCCATCGAAGTGGTCAATGGTTATCAGCCTGCCGAGCAAGTGGGCAGCCTGGCCATTCTGGCCCGCGAGTTCGGTTTGCTGGTCAGCGCGGGCAGTGATTTTCATGGCCCGGGAGGCTGGTCGGAGATCGGTGAATACCGGCCACTCCCGGAGGATCTGCCGCCGCTATGGTGTCGATTCAAACATGACCCAATTATTGCCGCCGTCTGAACAGGTAGAGAATGTGAGTCAATTTTTCCAGATTCATCCGGAAAACCCGCAAGCGCGCCTGATCAAACAGGCGGTCGAAATCATCCGCAAGGGCGGGGTGGTGATATATCCCACAGACTCTTCCTACGCCATAGGTTGCCAGATCGGCGACAAGGTGGCCGTGGAGCGCGTTCGGCGCCTGCGGCAGCTGGATGAGAAACACAACTTTGCGCTGATCTGCAGCGACCTGTCGCAATTGGGCCTGTTCGCCAAGATCGACACCGGTACGTTCCGCATTCTCAAGGCCCACCTGCCGGGGCCGTATACCTTCATCCTCAACGCCACCCGCGAAGTGCCGCGGCTGTTGTTGCACCCGAAGAAACGCACCATCGGTTTGCGCGTGCCGAGCCACCCGATTGCCCTGGCGTTGTTGGCTGAACTGGGCGAACCGTTGATGAGCGTGACCCTGATCATGCCAGGCGATGAAGACCCGTTGAGCGACCCGCATGAAATGCGCCAGTTGCTCGAACACCAGGTCGATCTGATCATCGACGGCGGTTTCGGCGGGATCAAAGCGTCGACCGTGATCAACCTCGCCGACGGTGAGCCGGAAGTCATCCGCGTTGGTTGCGGCGACCCTGCGCCGTTCATGGTCGAGGCCTAGATGTCTGCAGTAGAACCCGTCGACAGTCAGGCCGGAGCCCAGCAGGAACTGCCCTTCGCCATGGTCTATGGCCAGGCGGTCATGGAAATGCCGCTGGACCTGTACATCCCGCCGGATGCCCTCGAGGTCTTTCTCGAAGCGTTCGAAGGCCCCCTCGACCTGCTGCTGTACCTGATTCGCAAGCAGAACATCAACATCCTCGACATCCCGGTGGCGGAAATCACCCGCCAGTACATGGGCTACGTCGAGCTGATGCAGTCGGTGCGCCTGGAACTGGCCGCCGAGTACCTGGTGATGGCCGCGATGCTGGCCGAGATCAAGTCGCGGATGCTGCTGCCGCGGGCCGAAACCGTCGAAGACGAAGAGGAAGATCCGCGCGCCGAACTGATCCGCCGCTTGCAGGAATATGAGCGTTTCAAGGCTGCCGCCGAAGGCATCGATGGCCTGAGCCGCGTCGGTCGCGACGTGGTGGTGCCCAAGCTCGACGCCCCGGAAGCCCGGGCACGCAAGTTGTTGCCGGACGTGCGTTTATCCGAGTTGCTGCTGTCCATGGCCGAGGTATTGCGCCGTGGCGACATGTTCGAAAGCCATCAGGTCAGCCGCGAGGCGTTGTCTACCCGAGAACGCATGAGCGATGTGCTGGAGCGGCTCAAGGGCGGCGGATTCGTGCCGTTTGTCGAGCTGTTCACCGCTGAAGAAGGGCGCTTGGGAGTGGTGGTGACCTTTATGGCGATCCTTGAATTGGTCAAGGAATCCCTGGTCGAGCTGGTGCAGAATGAGCCATTTGCCGCGATCCATGTGCGAGCCCGAGCCGAATAACGAGTCGAAACATGAACCTGACTGAACCCCGTGATCTGGCACCCTTGCTTGAAGCCTTTCTGTTGGCCTCGGGAAAGCCGCAATCCCTGGAAAGCCTGTTCGAACTCTTCGAAGAGGGCGAGCGGCCGGAGCCACCGGTCTTCAAGAAGGCCCTGGCGATTCTGGCCAAGTCTTGCGATGGCCGCGCGTTTGAATTGAAGGAAGTGGCCTCGGGGTATCGCCTGCAAATTCGCGAGAAGTATTCTCCGTGGGTCGGACGTCTGTGGGAGGAGCGCCCACAGCGGTATTCCCGCGCCATGCTCGAAACCATGGCGCTGATTGCCTATCGCCAGCCGATCACCCGCGGCGAAATCGAAGACGTGCGGGGCGTGGCGGTCAACAGCAACATCGTCAAGACGCTGATGGAGCGCGAGTGGATCCGTATCGTCGGCCACCGCGACGTACCCGGGAAACCGGCGATGTTCGCGACCACCAAGGCGTTCCTCGATCACTTCAACCTGAAAAACCTCGACGACTTGCCACCGCTGGCGGAACTACGCGAGTTGGAACCGGACCCGGTGCTCGATTTCGACGACGCGCCCGTACCCGCCGGGTTGCAAGAGTTGGCCGACGCCAGCGCCGAGCCGGAAGAGCCCAAGGAGGAGACCAGTTTCCACACGCTGTTGCTGGAGCTGGACAGCATGGAGGAGGGGCTCAAGACCGACTTCGACGACTTGCTGCGTGATGGTGCCGGGTTTGCGACTGATGAAGAGCCGGTGGAAGTTGAGCTGCAAACCGACGTTGCGCAGGTCGAGCCAGAGCCAGAGCCCGAAATGGAACCGGAGCCGGATCAGGAAGATGACATCCTTGGCGTTGCCGAAGCCCGCGAAAAACTGCTGGCTGCCGTTGCCGCCCTTGAACAGCCGAAACCCGAGCCGGAACTGTCGGACGAAGAAGCCGAAGCCCTCGCTCTGGCGCAAGCCATCGAAGCCGAACGCCGCCAGTTCGAAGATTGACGCGATTCTTATGAACAATGGAGATTCACTGTGGGAGCGGGCTTGCTCGCGAAGAGGGCGTGTCAGACGACATCTTTGTTGGCTGACCTGACGCCTTCGCGAGCAAGCCCGCTCCCACAGGGGGATTGTGTTCACAGCAAAGCCTCGCACCACCGGTCGGCGGAAAAAGAAATAACCTTGCGTTGATCAGCTAGTCTCTGGTGCGCAATCGCCCGCATGCGCGTATGATTCGCGACCCTTCGGCGATCCCTTCGCCAAAGTACCCAGTTTTAAGACCACACCGGGAGGTGCCCAGATGAGTATCAAAGACCAGCAAGACGACCAGCCAATCGGCCCAGCAGGCGAAAAACTGCAGAAAGTCCTCGCCCGTATCGGCGTCGGCTCGCGCCGTGACGTGGAAGCCTGGATCAGCCACGGCCGCATCAAGGTCAACGGCAAAGACGCCACCCTTGGCCAGCGTGTCGACATGCACGACGCCATCACCATCGATGGCAAGGTGATCAAGCGCGAAGAGGCCGCCGAGTCGGTGCGCCGCGTGATCATGTACAACAAACCCGACGGCGAAATCTGCACCCGTGTCGATCCGGAAGGCCGCCCGACCGTGTTCGACAAGATGCCGCGTCCGAAAGAAGGTCGCTGGATCAACATTGGTCGCCTCGACATCAACACCACCGGTCTGCTGATGTTCACCACCGACGGTGAACTGGCCAACCGCCTGATGCACCCTTCCTACGAAATGGACCGCGAATACGCGGTACGTGTGCGTGGCGAAGTCGATGACGAGATGATCGAGCGTCTGAAGGCGGGCGTCGTCCTTGAAGACGGCCCGGCCAAGTTCACCGATATCAAGCAGGCGCCGGGTGGTGAAGGTTTCAACCACTGGTACCACTGCGTGGTAATGGAAGGTCGTAACCGTGAAGTTCGCCGTCTGTGGGAATCCCAGGGCCTGGTGGTCAGTCGTCTGAAGCGCGTGCGTTTCGGTCCGGTGTTCCTCAATTCTGACCTGCCGATGGGCCGCTGGCGCGAAATGAGCCAGTACGAAGTCGACATTCTCAGTGCTGAAGTCGGCCTGACGCCGGTCGCGATGCCGCAAATGAATGCCAAGAGCAAAGACAAGCTCGATCGGATGCAGCGCAAGTCGTCGCGTCCGATGGCCAAGACCGAGCGCGTGCGTACCCTGCGTCCAGCCGCCGGGGCTCCTGCCGCTCCTGTTGCTCCACGTGCAAGCCGCGAGCCGCAGATCGAAGGTGAGCGTCCAGGTCGCAAGCCTGCTGCGCGTCAGGACGGTGAGCGCGGTCCACGCACACCACGTCCGGCCAACGGCCGTACCGAGCGTGGCGAAGGCCGTGGTACGCCAGTAGCCGATCGCCCGGCCGACACCAAGCGTCCGGCCAAGCCTGCGCCAAAGCGTCCGGGGATCAAACTGGTCGACGGCGACACGCCATCGGGCAAGCGTCGTGGCGCACCGGCCGGTTCCGGCCAGCGTCCGGGCTTTGGTCGTCGCAAGCCGGAGTGAGGCAGCGATAAGCTGCAAGCGACAAGTTAAAAACGCCAACCTTCGGGTTGGCGTTTTTTTTTGTGCGTCCGGCTCGATATCGCGGGGCAGGGGATCAACTGCGCGACGTTCGCTGCCAACGTGAGCATAACGGCTGATGGGGCGGACAGGGTGGTCCACTTCTAGCCGAGCGCTGTCATTCTGTGACTGGCTGGTTTTCCGAGTGGCTGTTTGCCAGAAGCGGCCCTTCTCGACCAGTTAAATTCACGTCGCCTCAGGGCAAGCAGACCCTACCAAAAGCGGTCGGTGAAACAGGGTCGCTACCACCTCCAAAAATGGGGCATTACACCCACCCAACCGGGTGTTTATCACCTGATTTGAGGAATATTCCCCGCTCACCCGTTCTCTCGCTTGAACACTCAGAAACAGCTTGTTAATTAATTTAAGCTTTTTCTTCGCCCTGTCGTAATGGCTCATTTGTTGCAGCACCCCCTGGTACCTGCAATAGCTGTCGTCCCGGACATCATGGAGACGGCGGGGCTTGTCAGATTCGGCGTGGCGCGAGGGGTGGAAAATGCAACGCGCGACACCACCATGCAACTCCATTGCCTCTTATGAGGAGCTTCCTATGAGTTCCATGATCAAGATTGGCATCGTTGATGATCACCCGCTGTTAAGGGATGGGGTCTCAATGGCGCTGAAGAAAATAGCTGACTTTCAGGTGGTAGAGCAGGGCGGTTCTGCCGATGAGGCCGTGGAAATTGCCGCTCGCTTTGCTCCGGATGTTTTGCTGATGGATGTAAACATGCCGGGCGATAGCTTTGCTGCCGTACGAGCGATCTCGGCTTCTTGGCCGGCAGTTAAAATTTTGATGCTGACGGTATCCGAGTCCATCGAGGACGCATATTCCGCTCTCGAAGCGGGCGCGCAGGGATATGCGTTGAAAGGCATAAGCGGTCGTGAGCTTGTACAAGCCATCAGAAATGTTGCCGGTGGTGAAACCTTCATTACACCCAAACTTGCCAGCAAGCTGTTAGGCAATTTCAGAAAGTACGCGGGTGATAAGCAAAAGGTCGAGCTGACCCATCGCGAAGAACAAGTTATCCGGGAGGTATCGAAGGGCCTGACTAACCGCGAGGTGGCTATCAAGCTTGAGCTCTGCGAGAAGACAATCAAGCACTACATGACGAATGTCATGTACAAGCTGCGCGTTCGTAACCGGACGCAGGCAGTCGCAGCAGTGAGACGGCATTGGGAAAGTGACCATATACCTAGCTTATGTGGTGCTCTTCAACGTCGCGACTTGAATGGCAGCGCTAAATCAAATAGCGGGCCATAAGCGCTAATGCCAGTCAGTTAGGCAATTTCAGCCGCGACACCCTTTGTAGCAGCTGCCGAGCCCGCGAGGCGGCGTTCGGCTGCGAAGCAGTCGTGAGTCCAGCTGACGCGGCCTGCCTGACGTACCGCAATGACTGATTTTACGACTGCTTCGCAGCCGGACGCGGCCTCGCGGGCTCGGCAGCTGCTACAGATCGCATTACCGTTTAACTGATCGGCATTAGCCATAAGCGCTTCCGGTTACTTGAGTGCAACGATCATTTTTGGCACGGGTGATCAGATTTTGAACTGCGCCCTGGCTTTGGTTCCGGCATGGGGTGTCGATTCAATGGTGAATATTCCGCCGAGGGATTCGACGCGATAGCGCATGCCGACAAGGCCCAGGGGAGTTCTACCTCGACCTGGCACACTCGGTTTCTCGGTTGAAATACCCACCCCCGCATCCTCGACTTGCACTTCCAGTAGCCCTTCGGAGTGAGAGGCGCTGAGTTTTTGGCCTTTTCCTCCGGCGTGAATATAGGCATTGTTCAATGCTTCCTGAGCGAAGCGGTAAATACAAATTTTATGCGCTATCGGTACATCGTCTGGAAGCGTATCAAGTTCCAGTTCGACTCGGGTCTCGGTTCGCTCTTCGTGCCGCTCGGCAAGTAATACCAGCGCATCGTGCAGGGTCAGATCATTGACTTCCGGAAGTGCCAGGCCGAGTGATATTCCCCGCACTTCGTTTAAAGCATCCTCGCCGGCACGCCTGATCATTTCGAGGACTTCCCCATCTGAGGCGCCTTCCGAATCTTCGAGCTCTTCAAGGCGAAGGAGAATAAGTGACAACAGCTGAGCAGGACCATCATGAAGATCTGCCCCGATCCGGCGAAGAGTGAGTTCATTGATTCTGGAGAATTCGCGATTGGCTGTAGTGATTTTGTGCTGAAGGGCGGCATTATTCGAGTGCAACTTGGCTTGCTCATCCATTTGCTGCTTTATTATCTTGTCGCCACGCCGAACGATAAAAAACAACAGCAAAAGCATGGCCATCGTTGCTGTACCAACAATCGCCCATACTTTCTCGCGAACGTTATTGATTTCGCGCTGTAACGCTTCCGCGGTTTCATAAAACTCACCAATCGCAATAATCTTTCCAGTCCCCGCTTCGCGCAGTGGAGCAAAAATTTCATAGAGCGGAATATTCAGGCTTCGCTCAAAAGCATCCTCAATATCATTCGCAGTAAAATCTTCAAGATCATTGTCCAGTTCTGTATAGATCTTGCCTGTCAGCGCCTGTGAGATCTCCTCTGTCGGAAAAACTTTCAGGACCGCGGATTTGTCGGTGCTGTAGACAATCGTGCCGTCTGGAAGCCAGATCTTCACCGAGACAACATGTGTACTGAACGAGGTGCTGGACAACAGCTGATCAATGGTCTGAATAGTTCCATCGGGAAGTGCTTTGGCAGTGGTCAGTCCTTGGACGAAAGGTTCGAGAAAGTTCGCCATGTAACGCGCCCCTGCCTCTGCCGCAGTTTGGACCGTTGCATCTTCGATACTCTGGCTTACGAGGTTTCCAACGAACGTCATGGTCAAGCCCAGAATTATTGTGGCGGAGATTACGAACTGGGTTGAGCGGCTCAAATGGCGCAATTTCGCACGGGGGCCCTGTCTCCCTGGCACTCCACCACTGGACGTTTGGCCAGCCTCTGATCCGACCAAGGTCTGATCCGATTCATCGACCAAGGTCTCAGAATTTGATTGGGCTTTTGTCTCTGTACACATCTGGGTAGCCCCTCAATACTCATTTTCAATGGAGTGTAGAGCTAGCGTTTGAGGTTGAAGGCGGGAGGCGCGATGAATAATTTAAAAAGATTCTCGATCCATCTGGATAATCGCTATTTCCGGCAACAACAGCCGGGGGTTATTACCAATAGTGTGGTCGGCCAATCGCGCCCTGTACTGTCACCTTACGGCCATACAGGCCAGGATGGAAACGTCTTCACGCTTGGCGTTCAACATACTGGTCAAATTGTGATGGATGCCAATTTGCGCATGGATAAAAGGCTTGTTGACGAAGCCGCATGGACGCAGAACCGTGCCATCACCCTTCAGGAAATCCCGGTATATGGCGATCTTCGCGAGCATATTCCGGCCAATGACGCTGATCGCTGGATGTGTGGCATCTGTATCAAGCCCCCTATGTCCGAGACAGCATCATGTACAGACGCATAGAGCCCCGATTCGTGAAGGGGCCTTTAGTAAGTTGCACCGTCTATTCAACCTGCGTTCATGGGCCGTCGCCTCCTTGAGGCGCAATACAAGCCTGTAGGTACGGTTGTCATGGGGAATTGATCCTCAGCTGAGCACTGCTGATTGCACGCAATTCAGCAAGGGCTCAGTGCGGCCGTGATACCAGGTCCCGTCGTTCAATTTTCGATTTTTGTTTATGGGGTTCAGCACTAAACCACGCGTTTGCAGCCGTGTTTTATGCGTGTGGTTTCCTGATTGGTTAAGCATCGAGGAAACAGCCATGGCCAGCTTCATCAAGTCCGATCTCGAATTCATTCTCGAACAAATTTTCATCGCCGAACGGCATGCGGCAGGCGCGAGTCTGGCTGACATGCTGCCGAACGTAGAAGTACCCTTCGGCCTGCGCACCGTCACCGGCATCTTCAACAACCTGGCCGACCCCCAGTTCGGTGCCGCCGACAACTTCTTCCCGCGTATGACGACGCCGGTGTTCAATACCGCGCAGGTCCAGCCGGCCGGCTTCTTCGGCCCCGCCGATCCTGGCGGAACCACGCCGACCTCCTACCTGCAGACCAGCGGTTTCGTCTTTGACTCGCAGCCGCGCACCATCAGCAACCTGATCGTCGACCAGACCGCCAACAACCCGGCGGCGGTCGCGGCCGCAGCGGACAATCCGGATTCTCAGGTCGTCACCAGTCCCGGTCTGGATGGCCTGTTCGGCACCGCCGACGACGTTTCCGTCTTCCAGATCCCCAATATCACGCCGGACGCGGGCCTGACCGCGCCGTTCAACCAGTGGATGACTTTTTTTGGTCAGTTCTTCGACCATGGCCTGGACCTCGTCACCAAGGGCGGCAGCGGCACAGTCTTTATTCCGCTGCAGCCGGATGACCCGCTATTCGTACCGGGCAGCCCGACCAACTTCATGGTGCTGACGCGCGCCACCAATCTGCCCGGCCCCGACGGCATTCTGGGCACCGCCGATGACATCCACGAGCAGAGCAACACCACCTCGCCGTTTGTCGACCAGAACCAGACCTACAGCTCGCATCCCTCGCACCAGGTGTTCCTGCGCGCGTATGAGCTCAACGCCGATGGCGATCCGGTGGCCACCGGCAAGCTGATCACCAATCGTGACCTGGGCGCCGATGGGCAATTCGGCACCGCTGATGACGTCGAAATCGGCGGCATGGCCACCTGGGCAGTCGTCAAGGCCCAGGCCCGTGATCTGCTCGGCATCAACTTGACCGATGCGGACGTGTTCAACGTACCGCTGCTGGCGACCGATGCTTACGGCAACTTCATCAAGGGGCCTAACGGCCTCCCACAAGTCGTGATGATGGGCGCGGATGGCCTTCCCGGCACGGCCGATGACATACTCGTCGAGGGTAATCGGGCCGCGCCAATCAGCTTGGTGAACGCCGTGCGCACCGGTCACCAGTTCCTTATCGACATCGCCCACAGTGCCGATCCGACCGGTGGCCTGACGCCTGACGCGGACACCGTCATTGGCGGCCCGCAAGCCCCCGGTACCTACGACAACGAGCTGCTCGACAAGCACTACATTGCCGGCGACGGCCGGGTTAACGAGAACATCGGCCTGACCACGGTGCATGAGATCTTCCACAGCGAGCACAACCGGCTGATTGACCAGACCAAGGAGACCGTGCTGGCCTCCGCCGACCTCGACTTCCTGAACAAGTGGCTGATGCCCGATGCCCAACTGACAGCGCTGCCAGTGACGCCGGCCGACATCGCGGCCCTGCACTGGAACGGCGAGCGGTTGTTCCAGGCGGCCAAGTTCGGCACCGAGATGCAGTACCAGCACCTGGTGTTCGAAGAATTCGCGCGCACCATCCAGCCGCAAGTGGACGTATTCCTGGCGCCTATGGGCAACGACACCACCATCAATCCGGCGATCGTCGCCGAGTTCGCGCACACGGTCTTTCGCTTCGGTCACTCGATGCTGCTGGAGACGGTCGATCGCTTCGACCCCAACTTCAACGTCGTCGGCGACGGCAATCCGGTTGACCCGGGCAATCAACAGACCGGCCTGATCGCGGCCTTCCTCAACCCTCTCGCGTTTGCTGCGAGCGGCCCAACTCCTGAGCAGGCGGCTGGCGCCATCGTGCGCGGCATCACGCGGCAGGTCGGCAACGAGATCGACGAGTTTGTCACTGATGCTCTGCGCAACAATCTGGTCGGCCTGCCGCTCGACCTTCCCGCGCTCAACCTGGCGCGCGGCCGCGACGCCGGCATCCCGTCTCTGAACGCGGCGCGGCGCGAGTTCTACCACATGACCGGCGACAGCCAGTTGACCCCCTACACGAGCTGGGCCGATTTCGCGCAGCACTTGAAGCACCCGGAATCGCTGGTCAACTTCATCGCCGCCTACGGTACGCATTCAACCATCACTAGCGCTACGACGCTGGCGGACAAGCGCGCCGCGGCTGCAGACCTGGTGTTCGGCAGCGCGACCGCGCCAATCGACCGTCTCGACTTCCTGCACAGCACCGGTGTCTGGGCGAACAACGCCGGTGCGGACGGTATTCCGAACACCGCAGACGACTTTACAATCTCCGGCCTGGACAACGTCGACTTCTGGATCGGCGGCCTGGCCGAAGAGAAAATGCCCTTTGGCGGCCAGCTGGGTTCGAGCTTCAACTTCGTCTTCGAAACCCAGTTGGAAAACCTGCAGAATGGCGACCGCTTCTACTACCTGGCCCGCACCGCGGGACTCAACTTCGGCACTGAGCTTGAGAACAATTCGTTCGCCAATCTAGTGATGCTCAACAGCGATGCAACGCACCTGCCGGCTAACATCTTCCAGACGCCGGCCTTCATCCTGGAAGTCGACCCGACGCACCAGTTCAACCAGAGTGTGGTGGCCGGCCCGGACGGCATCCTCGGCACGGCCGACGATCTGCCAGCCAACGCCGACCCCTTTGGCCCGTCGGACCACCCGATCGGCTCACCACGGATTGACCATTTCACACCGCTGGTGATCCGCGACAACCCCGACACAGTGGGCCCGGATACCAACTACCTGCACTACACCGGCGGTGATACGGTCGTGCTGGGTGGCACAGCTGGCAACGACATCCTCATCGCCGGCGACTCGGACGACGACACCGTCTATGGCGACGCCGGCAACGATCGGCTCGACGGTGGCTACGGCAACGACAACCTCTTTGGCGGCGCCGGTGACGACATCATCACTGACATCGGCGGTGCCGACGTCATCCACGGCGACGACGGCAACGACGTCATCCAGGCCGGTAACTCGATCCTGGCCGGCAATAACCTGGTCCTCGGCGGTGCGGGCAAAGACTTCATCATCACCACTGAAGACATCACGATGACCTTCGGCGGCGCGGGCGACGATTTCATCCTCGGCGCCAAGGTCAACCTCGCACCGACCGGCAACGAAGGCGATGACTGGATCGAGGGCGGCACCCAGGACGGTGCGCCCGGCGATAACATGAGCCCGACCTTGACCGACGATGTGCCCGGTAACGACATCTTCATCGGCAAGGGTGGATTCGATGAAATGATCGGCGAGGGTGGCGACGACATCTTCGTCGCCAGCGATGCCCAGGACAAGATGGACGGCATGTCCGGGTACGACTGGACCACCTACAAGAATGACCTGTACGGCGTAACCGTCGACATGGTCGTCCCCTTCTTCAGCCCCTATCACCCGGTGCCCGATGCAACGGGCAATATCGTGGGTGCATTCGCGCAATCGGCCGATGCGGTCTATGACCGGTTCGCGGAAGTGGAGGGCCTGTCGGGGTCGGCCTTCGCCGACTTCCTGCGCGGCGATGAACAAAACGCGGCCATCATCGCCAACATCACGGCCAGGGGCAGCATCCTCACCAACTTCGATCTCGTCAGCGGCCTGCGGGCCTTCGTCGGTAGCGCCGGTTTCGGTGCCGACGGTATCGGGGGGACGGCCGACGATCAGTTCGGCGCGGGCAACATTATCCTCGGCGGCGATGGCAGCGACATCATCGAAGGCCGTGGCGGCAGCGACCTCATCGACGGTGACAGTTGGCTCAATGTGCGCATCAGCGTGCGGCAGAACATCGATGGCACCGGGCCGGAGATCGCCAGCTTCGACAGCATGACACCGATGATCCCGCTCATGCTGAACGGCACCTACAATCCCGGCCAGCTCGTCGCCGTGCGTGAGATCCTGCCCGGTACATCCGCAGGCGGGGCTGCGTTCGACACCGTCAACTTCATGGGTCCTCTGGCGAACTACACGATCGCCGTCAACGGCATCGTCGTCGATCCTGCCGTTCCCCTCAATATCGCCGGCACCGACATCGTCACCGTGACCGACAATGTCGGCAAGGAAGAAACCGACCGTCTCACCCATATCGAGCGGCTGCAGTTTTCCGATCAGGCAGTGGTCCTCGTGCAGGGGGTCAACGCCGAGCCTGTGGGTGCACTGACGGTCGATAACACCGCACCGACCGTAGGCCAGACGCTGTCCGTGTCGGCGGCAGGCATCACCGATGGCGACAACGCGGGCGGGGCGATCCACAATTCCATCAGTTACATATGGCAGTTTGAAGCGGCACCGGGCTCGGGCGTCTTCGAGGACATCATCCTCGGCCCAGGCCGCATCGGGATCGGATTTACCAGAGCGGACAAGCCCACTTTCACGGTGACGTCGGATCTTGCCGGTCTGGCCATTCGCGTCAAAGCCTTCTATGCGGACGATCATGGTGTGACCGAGCAGGTATTCTCGGCACCCACTACCGCAGTAGTGGCCGCGGCCCCGGCCCCGGTAGTGGCTCCTTCGCTGATCGATCCGCAGACCACTGCCCCAAGCAACGGTGTGCGTTACACGCAATCCGACCTGGCGTTCATACTTGACCAGATCAAGATAGCGGAACACAACGCGGCCGGTGAGAACCTCAATACGCTGCTCGACAATATACGGATGCCGTTCGGTTTGCGCACGGTCGAAGGGACGGAAAACAACCTGCTCCATCCCGAGTTCGGTGCCGCCGATAATGTATTCCCACGCCTGACCACGCCTGACTTCCGCCCGGCCGATGCCGGCACGAGTTACACCCAGACCAGCGGCCTGGTGATCGATTCGCAACCGCGCACCATCAGCAACCTGATCGTCGACCAGACCGCCAACAACCCGGCGGCGGTCGCGGCCACGTTCGATCCGGGTCTGGATGGCGTCCTTGGCACAGCTGACGATGTCTTGAAGGTCGGTGCACAGGTGGTTACCGGAACCCGCACCGACGGCACGACGTTCCAGACCTTCTTTGACCCGAACGTGAGCCCCGACGCGGGCCTGACCGCGCCGTTCAACCAATGGATGACTTTCTTCGGCCAGTTCTTCGACCATGGCTTGGACCTCGTCACCAAGGGCGGCTCGGGCACTGTGTTCGTTCCGCTGCAGCCGGATGACCCGTTGTTCGTGCCCGGTAGTCCGACCAACTTCATGGTGCTGACGCGCGCCACCAATCAGCCTGGCCCCGATGGCATTCTGGGCACGGCCGACGACATCCACGAGAACACCAACACCACCTCGCCGTTTGTCGACCAGAACCAGACCTACAGCTCGCATCCCTCGCACCAGGTGTTCCTGCGTGCCTATGAGCTCAACGCCGCTGGCGATCCGGTGGCTACCGGCAAGTTGATCGAAAATCGTGATCTGGGCGCCGATGGCGTGTTCGGTACGGCCGATGACGTCGGGATCGGTGGCATGGCCACCTGGAAGGTGGTCAAGGCGCAAGCCCATGATCTGCTCGGGATCAATCTCACCGATGCCGATTTCAACAACGTGCCATTGCTGGCGACCGACGCCTACGGCAATTTCATCAAAGGTCCGAACGGTTTCCCTCAGGTGGTGATGTTGGGCCCGGACGGTATTGCCGGCACGGCCGACGATGTGCTGGTTGAAGGCAATCCGGCGGCGCCCATCAGCCTGGTCAACGCCGCGCGCACCGGCCATGCCTTCCTCAACGACATCGCGCACACCGCCGTTCCGATCGACGACCAGACCGGCGCAGCACTGCTGCCCGATGCGGACAATGTCGTGGGTGGTACACCTGCGCCGGGCTTCTACGACAACGAACTGTTGGACGCGCACTACATCGCCGGCGACGGTCGGGTCAACGAGAACATCGGTCTGACCACCGTCCATTCCATCTTCCACCATGAGCATAACCGCCTGGTCGATCACACCAAGGAGGTGGTCCTGGCGACAGCGGCAAGCGGCGATGTGTCGTTCCTGAACGAGTGGCTGCTGACGCCTGTCACTGCCGTTCCCGCCGACACCTCGACCCTCGACTGGAACGGCGAGCGCCTGTTCCAGACGGCGAAGTTCGGCACCGAGATGCAGTACCAGCACCTGGTATTCGAGGAGTTCGCGCGCACTATCCAGCCGATGGTCGATCCGTTCTTCGCCCCGGGCCAGGTGTACGACACCGCGATCGATCCGAGCATCGTTGCCGAGTTCGCGCACACCGTCTATCGCTTCGGGCACTCGATGCTGCTGGAGCAGGTCGACCGTCTGGATCCGAACTTCGCCTCGAGCGATATCGGGCTGATTCAGGCCTTCCTCAACCCGCTGGAGTTCGCAGGCAGCGGTCCGACCCCAGAACAGGCGGCCGGTGCCATCGTGCGCGGCGTGACCCGCCAGGTGGGCAACGAGATCGACGAGTTCGTGACCGAAGCCCTGCGCAACAACCTGCTGGGTCTGCCGCTCGACCTGCCCGCCATCAACCTGGCGCGCGGCCGCGATACCGGCATTCCGTCCCTGAACGCGGCCCGGAGGGAGTTCTATCTGCCCACCGGTGATGCAGAGCTCAAGCCCTACACCAGCTGGGCCGATTTCGTGCAGCACATGAAGCATCCGGAATCGCTGATCAACTTCATCGCCGCCTACGGCACGCACTCGACCATCACCGGCGCCACCACGCTGGCGGACAAGCGCGCCGCGGCTGCGGACCTGGTGCTCGGCGGCGCAACCGCACCGGCCGACCGTGTCGACTTCCTCAACAGCACCGGTGCCTGGACCAGCACCGCTGGTGCGGACGGCGTTTTGCACACGGCTGACGATGTGACCATCACTGGCCTGGATAACGTCGATTTCTGGGTTGGCGGGCTGGCCGAGGAGAAGATGCCCTTTGGCGGCATGCTCGGCTCGACCTTCAACTTCGTCTTCGAGAACCAGATGGAGAAACTCCAGGACGGTGACCGCTTCTACTATCTGGAGCGCACTGCCTCGATGGACTTTGGCGCCGAGCTTGAGAACAACACGTTCTCCTCGCTGGTCATGGCCAATACCGACGCAACACACCTCCCGGGCAGGGTTTTCCTGACGCCGGCCTTCACTCTGGAGGTCAACCAGGCGAACCAGTACAACCCCAGTGTGATTGCCGGTCCCGACGGTATTGTCGGCACCCTCGACGATCTGCCGGCCAATGCCGATCCGTTTGGTCCGTCGGTCCACCCGATTGGCTCACCGCGCACTGATTTTCTCACGCCGCTGGTGATCCGCGACAACCCCGCCACGCCGGGTCTGGATACCAACTACCTGCACTATACCGGCGCCGAAACGGTCGTTCTGGGCGGCACGCCCGGCAACGACATCCTCATTGCCGGCGACTCGGACGACGACACGGTCTATGGCGATGCCGGTAACGATCGGATCGATGGCGGCTACGGCAACGACCAGCTCTTTGGCGGTGCCGGTGACGACATCATCACGGACATCGGCGGCGACGACGTCATCCACGGCGAGGACGGCAACGACGTCATCCAGGGCGGCAACGGCCTCAACCTGATCCTCGGCCAGGCCGGCCAGGACTTCATCATCACCGGCGAAGACGCGGCCGACACCAGTGGCGGCCTGGGCAACGACTTCATCCTCGGCAGCAAGGCGAACGAATTCGCGCGCGGCGGTGAAGGCGACGACTGGATCCAGGGCGGATCCGCCGATGGTGTTGCCGGCGACAACTTCGACCCATTCGGCAACGATCCGATCAATGGCAACGACGTCTTCATGGGCGATGGCGGACCGGACAACTTCGACGGGGAGGGCGGTGATGACATCATGATCGGCAGCCCCAGCGAGGCGGACCGTTTCATCGGGTTCTCCGGTTACGACTGGGCGACCTTCAAGGACGATCCGGCCGGCGTGACCATCGGCCTCAACTCCAGGCTGCGCTTCTTCGATCAACCGGCGGTGCCTGGCTCCAACGCGTCGATCCTTGCCCGGTTGGATCTGGTGGAAGGGCTGTCGGGATCGGCACACGCCGACTTCCTCAGCGGCGATGACTCCACTGCCGACTTGCTCGCCGTCGCTGGCGCCAAGGGCAGCGTGCTCACCAACTTCGACCTCATCAGCGGTCTGCGGGCGTTCGTTGGCGCTGCCGGCAACGGGGCGGATGGCATCGCCGGCACAGCCGACGATAAGTTCGACGGGGGCAACATTGTCCTGGGTGGCGCCGGCAGCGACTTCCTCGAAGGCCGTGGCGGCGATGACCTCATCGACGGCGACAAGTGGCTCAACGTACGCATCAGCGTGCGGCAGAACATCGATGGCACCGGGCCGGAAATCGCCTCCTTCGATAACATGACGCCCCTGGTCCCGCTCATGTTGAACGGCACCTATAACCCCGGCCAGCTCCAGATCGTCCGCGAGATCCTGACGGCGCCCGGCCCCGACTTCGACACAGCGTTGTTCTCCGGCAATTTTGCGGATTACACCGTGGTCGAAAACGTCAACGGCACCGTTACGGTCACCGACAATGTCGCTGCCAGGGACGGGGTCGACACCCTCAGCAATATCGAGCGGCTGCAGTTCGCCGATCAGGCGATCGTGCTTGGCGGTTTGAACTCGGCGCCAGTCGGTTCACTGACGATCGACGATCCCACGCCCACCGTCGGCCAGACACTGACGGTATCGGCGGCCGACATCGCGGATGCCGACAATACCGCGACCGGCGGCGCGATCACCAGCCCCATCAGTTTCTTCTGGCAGTTCGAACCGCGTGCGGGCTCGGGCGTCTTCGAAGACATCACCTTCTTTGCCGCCGGAGAGGTCGCGCGCGCAGAGGGAACGACTGTCACGGTGGGCACGGAACTCAGGGTCGCACCACCAGCGACCCTCATTGGCGCCGTGCCGGCTGTTCCGCAACTCGTCGTGCCAACCGGACTGGCTCTACGCGTCAGGGCGGTCTACAAGGATGCCAATGGCGTGCTGGAGGAGGTGTTCTCGGCGCCGACCGCACCGATCACGGCGGCCGGTACCGGCACCGTCAATGTCCTGCCGGTTGGCACGGTGCTGATCAGCGATACGACCCCGACGGAAGGCTCGGTCTTGACCGCCACGGATGCGTTCACCGACGCCAACGGAACCACGACCTCGGTGATTACCCATCAGTGGCAGGCGGGGAACGGTGCGATCTTTGCCGACATCGCCGGCGAGACGGGCACGACCCTCACGCTCACCCCGACACTGGTCGGTCAGCAACTGCGTATCGTCGCGAGTTACACCGATGACCTCGGCACACTTGAGCGAGTCACCTCTGCCGCTACGGCAGTGGTCGGTGAAGTGTTTGTCGGTACCGCCGGTGTCGACATATGGACCGGTACGACAGGCGACGACGTGGCCAGCGGAGGTGATGGCAACGACATCCTGAACGGCTTGGGCGGCAACGACATCCTCAATGGTGACGCCGGTAATGACGTTCTCATCGGCGGTCTTGGTGCTGACACGATGGCCGGTGGTGCTGGCAACGACATCTACGAAGTCACCGACACTGGGGACGTGGTGACAGAGCTCGCCGGTGACGGCATCGACGATGTCTGGACCTCGCTCGGAAGCTACACCCTGAGTGCCAACGTCGAGAATCTGTTTTTCGGCGGCAGCGGCAACTTCGCGGGCAGCGGCAACGTGCTCGACAACACGATCGTGGGCGGTGCGGGTAACGACGTCCTCATCGGTGCCGGCGGTGCCGACACGATGGTCGGCGGTGCCGGCAACGATGTCTACGAAGTCACCGACCTTGGGGACCAGGTGATCGAGTTCGCCGGTGCCGGTAACGACACGGTCTGGACCTCGCTCGCGAGCTACACCCTGGGTGCCAACGTCGAAAATCTGTTTTTCGGCGGCAGCGGCAACTTTGTGGGCACCGGTAACGTGCTCGGCAATAATATCGTGGGCGGTGCGGGTAACGACGTCCTCATCGGTGGCGCAGGTGCCGACACCATGGCCGGCGGTGATGGCAGCGATATCTACGAAGTCACCGACCTTGGGGACCGGGTGATCGAACTTGCCGGTGCCGGCAGCGACACGGTCTGGACCTCGCTCGCGAGCTACACCCTGAGTGCCAACGTCGAGAATATGTTTTTCGGTGGCAGCGGCAACTTTGCGGGTACCGGCAACGATCTGGCCAACATGCTCGTGGGCGGTGCGGGTAACGACGTCCTCATCGGCAACGGCGGTGCTGACACGATGGTCGGCGGTGCCGGCAGCGATATCTACGAAGTCACCGACCTCGGGGACGTGGTAGGCGAGAACGCCGGTGCCGGCAACGACACGGTCTGGACCTCGCTCGCGAGCTACACCCTGGGTGCCAACGTCGAGAATCTGTTTTTCGGCGGCAGCGGCAACTTTGTGGGCACTGGCAACGAGCTGGCCAACACGATCGTGGGGGGGGCAGGTAACGACTTCATCGTCGGCGCTGGCGGTAACGACGTGATGAGTGGCGGCGTGGCCGGTAACGATACGTTCGTGTTTGGTGCCGCGGGTTTCGGCAACGATACGATCCTGAACTTCGGAGCCACTCCGGCCGCAGGGCAGGACTTGATCGATCTCACGCCGATGGGGATCAGCAGCGCGACGTTCGCTGCAAACGTGACCATAACGGCTGACGGAGCGGACACGGTGGTTGGGATCGGAGCGGACTCCATCCGCCTTGTGGGTGTCAGCAGTGCGACCGTTGATCAGACGGACTTCAATCTGGTGGGATAAGGAGGCCTTCTCGATAAAGTTGAACTGAAGGTAATAGAGGTGTGTGGCGGTTGCCACACACCTCTTTTTTTTGTGCGCCCGGCAGGGCGCACTCACTCGGAGGTGAAAGTCCTCTACACACCCGGCAAGGGGAGGTGTCAGCCAGAGGCCAAGGTGTCGCATTTCTGCATAACAACCCTGTCTCCTGTCGGAGCGAGCCTGCTCGCGAAAGCGTCAGCCGCCACATTGGGAGGTCCAAGGTGGAAAGCCAGAATTACGCACCGTAAAGAAAACCTGACGAAATTCACAGATTGACCCCATGAAATCGCCCCTCATTGAATGTCGTAAGAAAATTCTTACGCGTCATTGTCTTAGGTCCTTCTCCCAGCGTTCTATCCTGCTTGTTTCATTGCCCTATGCAGGGTGATATGCGCGCCATGCCTGTCGTGCAGGTGCATAACAAAAAGGAGGCGCAATGAACGCCGCAATCCATTTCCATCGCTCTGCGAGAGGCGGTTTTCCTGCCTTTCCCGTCAATGATCCGCAAGGATCTGACCCATTTTTTGCAGCCGCCCGAGCCCCTCGGGGCGGACACAGGCAATCCCGGCCATAGACACGCTTGTCCAGCGGGTCTGGCAGCAGGGGGTTACGGGTGTACAATGCGCCGCGTTTTACCTGTGACCTCCTGCGCATCTGCGCAAACCTCAAGGCTATCCGCCTTGTTCACTCCGTCGCGTCACGAGCGTGTCGGGTTCGATTTCGTCACAGATAAAAACAAACAGGTGACGCATGACCGTTGTAAATACGCTGAACTCCTGGTGCCTGCGCTGGGGTTTGATCGGCGCTGCTTAAAGTCATTTCCAAGCAGCTACGTCTACTGAACATCATCAAACCTTGCGTGAGACCCTTTTCATGAGTGGACAAAACCCGCAATCAGGTGAGCTGAAACGCGGCCTGAAAAATCGCCACATTCAATTGATTGCCCTCGGTGGCGCGATCGGTACCGGCTTGTTCCTCGGCTCGGCCGGGGTACTGAAATCCGCCGGTCCGTCGATGATCCTCGGCTACGCCATCTGCGGCTTCATTGCTTTCATGATCATGCGCCAACTGGGCGAAATGATCGTCGAAGATCCGGTAGCCGGCTCCTTCAGCCACTTCGCGCACAAGTACTGGGGCGGCTTTGCCGGCTTCCTGTCGGGCTGGAACTGCTGGATTCTGTACATTCTGGTAGGCATGTCGGAGCTGACCGCGGTCGGCAAATACATCCATTACTGGGCACCGGACATCCCGACCTGGGTGTCTGCCGCCGCCTTCTTTGTGCTGATCAATGCGATCAACCTGGCCAACGTCAAAGTGTTCGGAGAGGCCGAGTTCTGGTTTGCGATCATCAAGGTCGTGGCAATTGTCGGCATGATTGCCCTGGGCAGCTACCTGCTGGTCAGCGGCAATGGCGGC
Source organism: Pseudomonas sp. GW821-FHT01C01 (assembly GCF_059422645.1). NCBI lineage: Bacteria > Pseudomonadati > Pseudomonadota > Gammaproteobacteria > Pseudomonadales > Pseudomonadaceae > Pseudomonas > Pseudomonas sp. GW821-FHT01C01. Next base: position 23,835 of record NZ_JBWKXF010000009.1, read on the forward strand.
CCGCAAGCGGCGGTGAGCAACCTGTGGTCCCACGGTGGCTTCTTCCCGAACGGTGTCAGCGGTCTGGTGATGGCCATGGCTTTCATCATGTTTTCCTTCGGTGGTCTGGAAATGCTCGGTTTCACCGCTGCCGAAGCCGACAAGCCGAAAACCGTGATCCCGAAAGCCATCAACCAGGTGATCTACCGGATCCTGATTTTCTACATCGGTGCGCTGGTGATCCTGCTGTCGTTGACCCCGTGGGACAGCTTGCTGACCACCCTGAACGCCTCTGGTGATTCCTACAGCGGCAGCCCGTTCGTGCAAGTGTTCTCGATGCTGGGCAGCAACACCGCTGCGCACATCCTCAACTTTGTGGTCCTGACCGCGGCGTTGTCGGTGTACAACAGCGGCACCTACTGCAACAGCCGTATGCTACTGGGCATGGCCGAGCAGGGTGACGCGCCGAAAGGTCTGGCGAAGATCGACAAGCGCGGCGTGCCGGTACGCTCGATCCTGGCCTCGGCCGCCGTGACCCTGATCGCGGTGCTGCTGAACTACCTGATCCCGCAAAACGCGCTGGAACTGCTGATGTCGCTGGTTGTTGCTACCCTGGTGATCAACTGGGCGATGATCAGCTACTCGCACTTCAAGTTCCGCCAGCACATGAACAAGACCAAACAAACGCCGCTGTTCAAGGCCTTGTGGTATCCGTACGGCAACTACATCTGCCTGGCGTTCGTGGTGTTCATTCTCGGTGTGATGCTGTTGATTCCGGGGATCCAGACATCGGTGTACGCGATTCCGGTGTGGCTCGTGTTCATGTGGGTCTGCTACGGCATCAAGAACAAGCGCAGTGCGCAACATGCCTTGCACGTTGCCGGCTCTTCCGTGAAGTAAACGCAGAGCGCAGTAACAAAAAGCCCGGCCATGTGCCGGGTTTTTTGTGCTTGATTGGCTGGTTTTTCGATTGCACTGATGTCTTGTTCCTACATAGGCGGTCGCTATTCACTACAGCAGTTTCGGAAACTTTTAAAGGCGCAGGCCAATCCTCGTTTAATCAGAAACGGCCTACACGCGGGTTAGTGTTTTTTTGCCATAGTTTGACGCTCCGAACACAACAAGGAGTAGCGCTTATGGCGAGTCATAGCTACATGAGTATTACCGGCAAACGACAAGGTTTGATTTCCGCTGGTTGTTCGGGCTATAGCTCTATCGGTAACAAATGCCAGGCCGGTCATCAGGACGAAATCATGGTGTTGGCTTATTCGCACGATATGGTGACAGGCAATGACGGCAGCATTGCGGGTGGTCGCGGTAAACACATGCCCATTGTGATTACCAAGAGCATTGATAAATCATCACCATTGTTGGCAATCGCACTGCATGAGTGTGAGGAAGTGGAGTGCATTCTTAACCTCTACCGTACTGCCTCGACTGGTGGGCTTGAGCGATATTATTCAATACACCTTACAGGTGCACGTATTGCGCATATCAGCCAGCAAGTCCCTCACGCTATTCGTATGAACGATGCAGAGCCGCAGGAGTTTGTGTCCATTCGTTATAGAGATATCGCGTGGGCACACATACCGGGAGCTACAAGTGCCTATTGCTCCTGGGGGAATGAGGGTGGATGAGGATTCTTGCGATATTCATGAGGTGACGAAAGCGGCTTCTGATTTGGTGGCCGTGGGATGCAGCATTGGCATGACGCATTTTGCCGATGGCGTTACGCGCCTTCGGTTCAGTTCGATTATCTCCTCATATGCCGATGAGGTGATTCATGCTGTTGATGAAGGGCTTGTCAGTGCGTGGCAGGGGGTGCAAGAGTTAAGAACTGAATACGAGGAATTGTCGTCGAAGGCTCAGTTTTATCTTCAGAACGGCATTGGGTTTGTGGCGGGTGTAATGCAGATTAGGACAGGTGTTTCGGTCATCGGAAGCTCGGGAGGGCTAGGTGCGGTTCCGGGGGGGCTTATGGTCAGCCATGGTGCGAATAATATTTATGAAGGCTTGAGTAACATCTATCATGGGCCGGGAACTCCAGTGACAGTCGGGCCTGTACGGCGTATCTACAGAACTTTATTTGATGACTATGCGGGGGACATGGCCTATTACTCTATGGACTTGTTTGTTTCAGGTTACGGAATATCTAGGCAAGTTCTCAAGCCTGGGGCGATGGAGCTTTTTCGGCACGATCCAATAAACTACGAGGCAGCTTACCGACAAACGGGAAAGTTGGCGTTGGCTTTCGAAGCGTTGGTTGATTTTTTGACAATTAAAATAATGCTTCCGGAAGAAGATTATTTCTATGAATGAGCGGTGCTGTGAGGGTGGGTATTTAAGTTTTTCCGCGCATTCTTGGGATGTAAAAAATCAATCCAAAAAAAACAATAATTGCGTATGTTGCTAGGTGAGCGACGTCTAGATGTTTTTCATCTATGCGGATTATTTTTCTTATGCCATATACGATTAGTCCGGATGGCAATCCGGAGCAGCCTAAAACCATGAGGGTGACTGCAATGTAGTATCTAATATTTTCAAGGTTCATTGTAATTGTGCTTCGTGCATGGCGGAAGTTATGTCCAGCTACGCAATCTTGGTAAGTAGAAGCGCAAACCAAATAGCGCGATAGGGATATACGTAGCTACATAGGCAATATCTAGGGAGCATCCATCCAGAGGGACTATTTCAGTGATCGCCCAGACAACTGCTCCCATGATTGGAATTGAGCAGCCTAAAACCAGTAAGGTTACCGCTAGGTTGTATCGGATATTTTCAAAATTCATGTGCTAGCCTAATTCGTTGATGCTAACCCTTAGGTTAGTGTCGCAATTCGAGACAAGGCAACTTCCATTTTGTAAATCCGAAAACGCTGTAAGAAAAGTCTGGGGGGATTTCAAAAACTCGCCTGTATCAGTGACCACCTGCAATTCAGGGCGTCATTCGCGGTATCCTGCACGCTCAAGAACCCGGACGCTTTTCCATGCTGGTCATTTCCAACAACGTGCATCTGCCGGACGCCGAGATTGAGTTGACGGCCATTCGCGCTCAAGGCGCCGGTGGGCAGAACGTCAACAAGGTCTCCAGTGCCGTGCACCTGCGTTTCGACATTCCGGCGTCGTCCTTGCCCGAGTTCTACAAGGAGCGGCTACTGGCGCTGCGCGACAGCCGCATCACCAGTGACGGTGTGTTGATCATCAAGGCCCAACAGTACCGGACGCAGGAGCAGAACCGCGCCGATGCGCTGTTGCGGCTGACCGAGTTGATCCAGAGTGCCACCAAGGTCGAGAAGAAGCGCCGTCCGACCAAGCCGACTCTCGGCTCGAAGACCCGTCGCCTCGAATCCAAGAGCAAGCGCGGCAACATCAAGGCCGGGCGCGGCAAGGTCGACTTCTAACGGGCGTCCCGTGCTTCGCGTTGCTTCGGTGCCTGCCGGTACAAATAAAGGCTCAGTATCAATCCGCTCAACGCGGCGAAGGCGGCGAACAGGAAGATCGAAGCGAAACCGAACCCGGCCGCAATCGCTCCGGCCAGCGGGCCGGTGATCCCCAGCGACAAGTCGATGAACAGCGAATAGGCGCCGACTGCCGCGCCACGGCTGGAGGCCGGGACCAGGTTGACCGCCTCCACGCCCAGTGCCGGAAACACCAGCGAAAAGCCGAAGCCGCTCAGCGCCGCACCCGCCAGTGCCCAATGTGCATCCGGTGCCAGCCACAGCAACAGCAAGCCCAGGGTTTCCACCGACAGGCAGGCAATCGCTACGCGAAAGCCGCCGAGGCGGTTGATCAGGTTACCGAACAGCAAGCGCGCGCCGATGAAGCAGGCGCCGAACAGGCTCAGGCACAGCACCGCGTTGTCCCAGTGTTGCATGGCGTAATACAGGGTGATGAAGGTGGCGATGGTGCCGAAGCCGATGGAACCCAGGGCCAGGCCACAGCCATGGGGGAAGACCCGTCCGAGCACGTGCATGAACGGCAGGCGCTCACCGGCAACGATTGGCGCGGCGGTTTTTGGCCAGGCCAACAGCAAGCCGAGGATCGCCAGCAGCACAATGCTCACCCCCATGCTCCACAAGCCCAGTTGATGGACGAGCAACACGCCCAAAGGCGCGCCGACGGCCAGTGCGCCGTAGCTGGCAATACCGTTCCACGAGATGACTTTGGCCGTGTTCGCCGCGCCGACCCGACCGATGCCCCAGCCAATCGAGCCCGAGCCCACCAGGCTTTCCGCGCTGCCGAGTACCAGTCGGCCGATCAGCAGGCTGATCAGGCTCAAGGCCGGCAGGCTCTGGGTCCAGGCAGAGATCAGCATGAACACACCGCTCAAGCCGCAACCGGCCAGTCCGTACATGACCGCCAGCTTGCTGCCTTTGTTGTCGATGATTTTTCCGGCATACGGGCGGCTGAGCAGGGTGGCCAGGTATTGCACGCTGATCACCAGGCCCGCGATCACTGCGCCGAAACCCAGGTCGCTATGGACGTAACCGGGCAATACAGCCAGGGGGATGCCGATGTTCAGGTAGCCGATGAAGGTGAAAAGGACGATGGAAACAACTTGCAGCGTGACCGCCAGGGGGCGCTGGTTTTCAGGCATGGGTAAAGGTCCACGGCAAAGCAGGATAGATAGGCTGCTTATGATAGCGGTGTGAACGGTCGTGGGTTGTGAAAAAGTAAAACTATTTGCCGGGCGGTGTCATTCAGGTTTGACGGGAGCGACCAGCTGCGTGGTGACCAGGGCGGCCAGCGCATTTTCTTCGCTGCCGAAGCGGGCGAGCAAAGCGGCTTGTTTTTCGGGGGAGAGGCGATTCCAGATCTCGATCATTTTCTCGGCGGTGCCGATCAGGACGCTGGCCTGCTTTTCATCGAAGGTTTCGTTGAGTTCATCGGTCATGGTACTGGCTCGCGTTTCAGGCAGTGTGGAAAGCGCATGTTAGCGCTTTCCACACGGTCTGTACGGCGGGTGTTTCAGTCTTCGCTGTCAGCCTGGCGACTGCCAGTGGCTTCTTTCGGCTCGGGCTGTTGGGCACCGGCTTGCTGCGTGGTCGTCTGCTCAGGTACGTGCAGGCTTGGGAAGGGGAGATTAGGAATCTCGTGCATAGTCGCGCTCCTCGCTAAGTCTGTTGATAGATCTGGTAGATCCGCGCTTTAAAAAAAGCCTGGGCAGGATACAGCACTGAAAATGACAAACAGACTTTTATATCCATTTGTTTCGACGGATGGGGTTGTAAAGACAGGTCTAGAGGGGGCAACACACAGCAAATGTGGGAGCGGGCTTGCTCGCGAAGAGGTCTGATCAGTCGACATTTGCATCGCCTGACACACCGCATTCGCGAGCAAACCCGCTCCCACAGGGGGGTTACTTGCAGACTTGGGCGATTGCCTCGGCCAGCAGGTCCAGGCGCGTGGCATCAATGCCTGCGACGTTGGCCCGGCCGGAGTTGACCATGTACACGCTGTGATGCTCGCGCAGTTGCTTGACCTGATCCGGTGTCAATCCGGTGTAGGAGAACATCCCGCGCTGTACGCCAATGTGCGCAAAGCGCTCGCGCAAACCGTGAGGCTCCAGTGCTTCCACCAAACCGCTGCGCAGTTGGGCGATACGCAGGCGCATGGCTTCCACTTCGTCAGCCCAGAGGTTTTTCAGCTCCGGATCGCCGAGGATGGTCGCGACCACGGCAGCACCGTGATCCGGCGGCGTCGACCACAGGTTGCGGGCGATGTTGGCCAGCTGGCTGCGGATGTCGATCAGCTTGTCGGCGGTTTTCGCGCAGACAATCAGCGCGCCGGTGCGGTCGCGGTACAGGCCGAAGTTCTTCGAGCAGGAACTGGTGATCAGCAGTTCCGGCAACTCGGCGGCGAACAACCGGGTCGACCACGCATCCTGCTCCATCCCATCGCCGAATCCTTGATACGCGAAGTCGATCAGTGGCAGCAGTTCGCGCTTGCGTACTACCTCCAGCACCCTCTGCCAGTCATCCTGGGACAGGTCGAAACCGGTCGGGTTGTGGCAGCAGGCGTGCAGCAAAACCACGTCACCCTTGGGCGCTTCATTCAGCGCCGCCAGCATGCCATCGACATCCAGTCGATTGTCGCTGCCGACGTAGGGGTAGTGGCTGACCTTGACCTTGGCTGCCGCGAAAATGCTCTCGTGGATCGGCCAGGTCGGGTTGCTCAACCACACGCCACGCCCTGGCAGGCATTGGGCGATGAAGTCCGCGCTCAGGCGCAGCGCACCCGTGCCACCGGGGGTCTGAGTGGCGCCGGCGCGTTGTTCGGCAATCAGTTTCGAGTCGGTGCCCAGCACCAGTTCATTGATTGCCTTGCCGAACGCTGGCTCGCCGTGACCACCGATGTAGGTCTTGGTGGACTGACGGTCCACCAGGCGCTGCTCGGCAAGCTTCACCGATTCGAGAATCGGCGTCAGGCCCTGGGCGTCTTTGTAGACGCCCACGCCCAAATCGAACTTGCGCGGGTTCGGGTCCTGCGCATAGGCCTCCATCAGGCCCAGAATCGGGTCGCCAGGCACTCGACCAATGGCGTCGAAATGCATTACTTGCGGCCCTCGGCGTCCTTGGCCACTTCGTCAGTGCGTGCGGCCATGATGAAGTCGTTGCGGTGCAGGCCCTTGATCGAGTGGCTCCACCAGGTCACGGTGACTTTGCCCCACTCGGTCAGCAGGCCCGGGTGATGGCCTTCGGCTTCGGAGATTTCACCGACGGCGTTGGTGAAGGCCAGTGCATGTTTGAAGTTCTTGAACAGGAAGACCTTTTCCAGCTGCATGATGCTGTCGCGTACTTCGATGTTCCAGTCCGGGATCTGCTTGATCAGGATCGGCAGTTCTTCATCGCTGACTTGTGGGGCGTCGGCGCGGCAGGCTTCGCAATGGGCTTGGTTCAAAGTGGACATGGTGTGTTTCCTGGAGTCGAGTGTTTTTATATCGGTCGACAGTGCCGTCACGCTAAACCAAAGCGACGGTGACTGACAGACTCACTTGTCAGCAAAAGTAGCGGTTCACGCAGCCTTCGGCGGAAATTTCGGTGTGTGCAGACCCATCTGCATCGCTTGCTTGACCATGCCCATGATGTCTTCGTGGGCCAGGTCGAACAGGCGCTTGAGGTTCGGCAGAACGAAATACAGGGGTTGCAGGATGTCGATGCGGTAAGGCGTGCGCATGCATTCCAGCGGGTTGAAGGCTTGATGTTCAGGCTCGTTCGACAGGCAGTAGACGGTTTCCTTGGGTGAAGACAGGATGCCACCGCCGTAGATGCGCTGGCCTTGCGGGGTGTCGACCAGGCCGAACTCAATGGTCATCCAGTACAGGCGCGCCAGGTACACGCGTTCTTCCTTCGAAGCCTTGAGGCCGAGTTTGCCGTAGGTGTGGGTGAATTCGGCGAACCAGGGGTTGGTCAGCAGCGGGCAGTGACCAAAGATCTCGTGGAAAATGTCCGGCTCTTGCAGGTAATCCAGTTCTTCGCGGGTGCGAATAAAGGTCGCCACCGGAAACTGCTTGCTGGCCAGCAATTCGAAAAAGGTCTGGAAGGGAATCAGTGCGGGAACCCGGGCAACTTGCCAGCCGGTGGTTTCACCGAGGACCTTGTTGATTTCGCCGAGTTGAGGAATGCGGTCGTGGGGCAGACCGAGTTTTTCGATACCGTCCAGGTACTCCTGGCACGCACGCCCTTCGATCACTTTCAGTTGACGAGTGATCAGCGTGTTCCACACCGCGTGTTCTTCGGCGGGGTAGTCGATAAAACCTTGCGCATCGGGCTCGCGAGCCACGTATTGCGTCTGCTTCATGCTGCTCTCCTGCTAGGGGATTTCGTTCTTGTTATGTACTGCTATGGACCTAGAAATACCCCATGAATTGCACTGTTGCAGCAGGTGCTCGGCGACGAACGTAGGAAAACTCCTCAATTATCGTAAAGTTTTCGTTACGTTATGGCGGTTGCCGCGTAGCTACTGAGATTTGCTGGTATGAAAAACGCTTTGCCTGTCACATAATCTTGACAGCTATCTGAGCGCCTCGAAAGAAAAATGCGATCGAACGCGCACCGCAATACCCCTGTGGGAGCGGGCTTGCTCGCGAAAGCGGTCTGTCTGATGCATCAATGTTGGCTATGCCGACGCTTTCGCGAGCAAGCCCGCTCCCACAGGACCTCAATCTCACTCACTGCATTTTCGGGCCTTTATATGCGTATCAAAGTCCACTGCCAGAACCGCATCGGCATCCTGCGCGACATTCTCAATCTGTTGGTGGAGTACGGGATCAACGTGGCTCGCGGCGAGGTGGGCGGTGAGCATGGCAACGCCATCTACCTGCATTGCCCGAACCTGATCAACATTCAATTCCAGGCCTTGCGTCCGAAGTTCGAAGCGATTGCCGGGGTTTTTGGCGTCAAGCGTGTAGGGCTGATGCCCAGCGAGCGTCGGCACATGGAGCTCAATGCACTGCTCGGTGCGCTGGAGTTTCCGGTGCTGTCGATCGACATGGGCGGTTCCATCGTCGCAGCCAACCGTGCGGCGGCGCAGTTGTTGGGGGTGCGGGTCGACGAGGTGCCGGGGATTCCCCTGTCGCGGTACGCCGAAGATTTCGATCTGCCGGAACTGGTGCGCGCCAACAAGTCGCGGATCAACGGGCTGCGGGTCAAGGTCAAAGGGGACGTGTTCCTGGCCGACATCGCGCCGCTGCAATCGGAACATGACGACAGTGAGGCCATGGCCGGTGCGGTGCTGACATTGCATCGCGCCGATCGGGTGGGCGAACGCATCTATAACGTGCGCAAGCAAGAATTGCGTGGCTTCGACAGCATTTTCCAAAGTTCGAAAGTGATGGCCGCTGTTGTACGCGAAGCGCGACGCATGGCGCCGCTGGATGCACCGCTATTGATAGAAGGGGAAACCGGCACCGGCAAAGAGTTGCTGGCGCGGGCCTGCCATTTGGCCAGTCCTCGGGGGCAGTCGCCATTGATGGCGCTCAATTGCGCCGGTCTGCCGGAGTCGATGGCCGAGACGGAATTGTTCGGTTATGGCCCGGGTGCTTTCGAAGGCGCGCGGGCCGAAGGCAAGCTCGGGCTGCTGGAGCTGACGGCGGGCGGTACGCTGTTTCTCGATGGCGTCGGGGAAATGAGCCCGCGCTTACAGGTGAAATTGCTGCGCTTCCTGCAGGACGGTTGCTTCCGTCGTGTGGGCAGCGATGAAGAGGTCTACCTCGATGTGCGGGTCATTTGCGCGACCCAGGTCGACCTGTCCGAGTTGTGCGCGCGCGGCGAGTTCCGCCAGGACCTGTATCACCGCTTGAATGTGTTGTCGCTGCACATCCCGCCGTTGCGCGAGTGCCTCGACGGCTTGACGCCGCTGGTGGAGCACTTCCTCGATCAGGCCAGTCGGCAGATCGGATGCCCGTTGCCCAAACTCGCCCCGGCAGCCATGGAGCGGCTCAGTCATTACCATTGGCCCGGTAACGTGCGGCAACTGGAGAACGTGTTGTTCCAGGCGGTTTCCCTGTGCGACGGCGGCACGGTCAAGGCCGAGCACATTCGTCTGCCGGATTACGGCGTGCGTCAGCCCCTTGGCGATTTTTCGCTGGAAGGCGGGCTGGACGAGATCGTCGGGCGTTTCGAGAAGGCTGTGCTGGAACGGCTGTATTCCGAGCATCCGAGCAGTCGGCAACTGGGCAAGCGACTCGGTGTTTCCCACACCACCATTGCCAACAAGTTGCGTGAGTACGACGTTGGCAAAGAGTCGGGTATCGCCTAGGTCCTGTAGCAGCTGCCGAACGCAGCCTCGCAGGCTCGGCAGCTGCTACAGAGGTTTCGGCGAACTCTTAAGGTCGACGTTTGCCGTAAGCGGCATGACACCGCCGGTTTTTCGTCTCTGATACAAATCACAAATCCCCTCTGAATCCTCCAAGTCCCCTGTTTGCCGGGCCTCGCACCGCCGAAAACAAGTTGGTCTGCAAATTGCTTATGGCTCAGCAGTACAGCAGTGGACGGCAAACGTCCGGCAGGCAGAGGAAAGAGTGTGGACAAGTACCTTTATGTGGCAATGACCGGCGCCAGCCAGAATGCACTGGCGCAAAAGGCTCATGCCAACAACCTCGCGAACATCTCCACCAACGGCTTCCAGAAAGACCTGGAGCAGGCCCGTTCGATGCCGGTGTTCGGTGACAGCTTTCCGGCGCGTGCGTTTGCCATGTCCGAACGCCCGGCCACCGATTTCTCTCCGGGCTCACTGGTGGAAACCGGTCGCGACCTCGACGTTGCCGTGCAAGGCAACGGCTGGATTGCCGTACAGAATCCCGATGGCGGTGAAAGCTATGTGCGCACCGGCAGCCTGAACGTTGACGCCCTGGGCGTGCTGCGCGCCGGCAACGGCATGCCGGTCATGGGCAATGGCGGGCCGATTGCCGTGCCGCCCGAGCAGCAGATCGAAGTCGGTGAGGACGGCACCATCAGCATCCGCGCGATGGGCGAAGGGCCGCGGGTGATGGCTGAAGTCGACCGCATCAAGCTGGTCAACCCGGACTTCAAGAACATGACCAAGGGCCTGGACGGTTCGATCCACACCAAGGACGGCAAGCCGGCGCAGGCCGATGCCAACGTCAAGCTGGTGTCCGGGTTCCTCGAGTCGAGCAACGTCAATGCCGTGGAAGAGATGACCTCGGTACTGGCCTTGTCCAAGCAGTTCGAGCTGCACATCAAGATGATGAACACCGCCAAAGACGATGACCAGGCCATGGCTCGGGTCTTGCAGATCAGCTAATTACCAGAACGTCGCGCCGTAAAACAGGCGCACGAGGAGAATCGAATGCTTCCGGCTCTATGGGTTGCCAAAACAGGTCTGTCCGCCCAGGACACCAACCTGACCACCATTTCCAACAACCTGGCCAACGTGTCGACCACGGGTTTCAAACGTGACCGCGCCGAGTTCCAGGACCTGCTCTACCAGATCAAGCGTCAACCAGGCGCCCAGTCGACCCAGGACAGCGAACTGCCGTCGGGTCTGCAACTGGGTACCGGTGTGCGCATCGTCGGCACCCAGAAAAACTTCACCGCCGGTAGCCTGCAAACCACCGAGCAGCCACTGGACATGGCCATCGACGGTCGCGGTTTCTTCCAGATCCTGCAACCGGACGGCACCACGTCCTACACCCGTGACGGTACGTTCCACCTGGACTCCAACGGCCAGATCGTCAACGCCAGCGGCTTTGCCCTGGAGCCGGCCATTGTCATTCCGAACGACGCGCAGACCTTCACGGTCGGCCGCGACGGCACTGTGTCCATCACCGTTGCCGGCAACCCGGCTGCCCAGGTGATCGGCAACTTGCAAACCGCCGACTTCATCAACCCGGCGGGCCTGCAGGCCGTGGGCAACAACCTGTTTCTGGAAACCGCTGCCAGTGGCGCGCCACAGGTCGGCACACCGGGCCTGAACGGTTTCGGCACCATGCTGCAGAACACCCTGGAAACGTCCAACGTCAGCACCGTTGAGGAGATGGTCAACATGATCACCACCCAGCGTGCCTACGAGATGAACTCCAAGGTGATCTCCACCGCCGACCAGATGCTCTCGTTCGTAACGCAGAATCTGTAATCAGTCTATGAGGCGGCCATGAGGCTGCCTGCAACACCGTGAGGTAGGGTCATGAATCGCTATGTATCTGTTCTGGCACTGAGTGGGATCACCGCGCTCGCAGGTTGCGTTCCTGCGACGCCCAAGCCGAATGACCCTTACTACGCTCCGGTGTTGCCGCGCACGCCGTTGCCGGCGGCCGCGAACAACGGCTCGATCTATCAGGCCGGTTTCGAACAGAACCTTTACAGCGACCGCAAGGCGTTCCGGATCGGTGACATCATCACCATCACCCTGAACGAAAAGACCCAGGCCAGCAAAAACGCCAACTCGCAAATTGGCAAGAACAGCAAGACCAGCATTGGCCTGACCTCGTTGTTCGGCTCTACGCCTAACACCAACAACCCGTTTGGTAGTGGCGATCTGAGTATTGACGCCAGCTACGAAGGCGACCGCGCCACCAAGGGTGACAGCAAGGCGGCGCAGGGCAACACCCTGACCGGTTCGATCACCGTGACCGTCGCCGATGTGTTGCCCAACGGCATTATCGCGGTGCGCGGCGAGAAGTGGATGACCCTCAACACCGGCGACGAACTGGTACGGATTGCCGGCCTTGTTCGCGCCGATGACATCTCTACCGACAACACCGTGTCGTCGACCCGTGTCGCCGATGCGCGCATCACCTACTCGGGCACCGGTTCGTTTGCCGATGCGAGTCAGCCAGGCTGGTTCGACCGTTTCTTCCTCAGCCCGCTGTTCCCTTTCTAGGTGGCTTTCCAGTTGAGCATGTTGAACTTCAAACACCTTATGGTGGCCGCTCTGATGCTGTCGGCAGCCTTCAATGCTCAAGCCGAGCGCCTGAAGGACATCGCCAGCATTTCCGGCGTGCGCTCCAACCAATTGATCGGTTATGGCCTGGTGGTCGGGCTTAACGGCACAGGTGACCAGACGACGCAAACCCCGTTCACCCTGCAGACTTTCAACAACATGCTCTCGCAGTTCGGCATCAAGGTGCCGCCGGGTTCGGGCAACGTGCAGTTGAAGAACGTTGCAGCGGTGTCGATCAGTGCCGATCTGCCGGCGTTCGCCAAGCCGGGTCAGCAGGTCGACATCACCGTTTCGTCCATCGGCAACTCCAAGAGTTTACGTGGCGGCACCTTGCTGCTGACGCCACTCAAGGGTATTGACGGCAACGTCTACGCGGTCGCCCAGGGAAACCTGGTGGTTGGCGGTTTCGATGCGGAAGGTCGAGACGGCTCAAAGATCACCGTCAACGTTCCGTCGGCCGGTCGCATCCCCGGTGGTGCATCGGTAGAGCGTGCGGTTCCGAGCGGTTTCAACCAGGGCAACAGCCTGACGCTGAACCTCAACCGTTCCGACTTCACCACCGCCAAACGCGTCGTCGACAAGATCAACGACATGCTCGGCCCTGGCGTGGCCCAGGCCATCGACGGTGGCTCGATTCGCGTTACCGCGCCGCTCGATCCGAGCCAGCGGGTCGACTACCTGTCGATCCTCGAAAACCTCGAAATCGATCCGGGCCAGGCAGTGGCGAAAGTCATCATCAACTCCCGGACCGGTACCATCGTGATCGGCCAGAACGTCAAGGTTTCCCCGGCCGCCGTGACCCACGGCAGCCTGACCGTGACCATCACCGAAGACCCGATTGTCAGCCAGCCGGGCCCTCTGTCCAATGGCACGACGGCGGTGGTGCCGCGTTCGAAAGTCAATGCCCAGCAGGAAGCCAAGCCGATGTTCAAGTTCGGCCCTGGCACCACCCTCGACGAGATCGTGCGTGCGGTGAACCAGGTTGGCGCGGCACCGGGTGACTTGATGGCCATCCTCGAAGCGCTGAAGCAGGCCGGCGCCCTGCAAGCCGATCTGATCGTGATCTGAGGACGGCCATCGTGGATATGCGCAAGAGCGGTCTGGTCAGCAGCAGCGATTCGGGTTCCTATTCGGACCTCAATCGTCTGAATCAGCTCAAGGTCGGCGACAAGAACAGCGACGGCAACATGCGCAAGGTGGCGCAAGAGTTCGAATCGCTGTTCCTCGGTGAGATGCTCAAGTCGATGCGCTCGGCCACTGAGGCGCTGGGGCAGGACAATCCGATGAACACGCCAGCGGCCAAGCAGTACCAGGAAATGTACGACCAGCAACTGGCCGTCTCCATGTCCCGCGAGGGCGGTGGTATCGGTCTGGCTGACGTGCTGATGCGCCAGATGTCGAAGAACAAGCCATTGGCGCCGGGCGAAGCGGCCGCCGCGTCGCTCGCCAAACAAGAGGCCGCCAAGGCTGCCGTGCAAACGCCGGTGGCGGCAGGCACGGTGGCAATCAATGGGCCGTTGTCGCGGGTCAATGGCCAGCGTCCATTGTGGGCTTCGCGATCGGTCCAGGCGCCGCAAGACGCGGGTGAGGGTGGTCATCGCAATGACATGGCGCTGATCAACCAGCGACGCCTGGCATTGCCGCCGAAGCTGGCTGATCGACTGTTGGCCGGGCTGGTGCCTTCGGCGACGACTGCTGCCACGACGACGGTCAACAAGACAGCATTGCCTGAGCGCGCGACGACCACCGGCTCGGGTCCGCTGTACAACGGCGACTGGCTGGCGAATGCGCAGCAGGCTTCCGGCGCAGGCATGCAGATCTACGGTCGCGCCATGGCGCAGATTCCTCTGGCGCCGGCGAAAAAAGCCTTCAACTCCGCTGACGATTTCGTCAACACCATGTTGCCGATGGCCAAGGAAGCGGCCGCCCGGATTGGTGTCGATCCACGTTACCTGGTGGCCCAGGCAGCCCTGGAAACCGGTTGGGGCAAATCGGTCATGCGCCAGCAGGACGGCAGCAGCAGCCACAACCTGTTCGGCATCAAGGCCGGCAGCAGTTGGCAGGGTAATTCGGCGCGGGCGATCACCAGCGAATTCAGAAACGGGCAGATGGTCAAGGAGACGGCCGAGTTCCGTTCCTATGACTCCTACAAGGACAGTTTCCATGACCTTGTGACTTTGCTGCAGACCAATAATCGCTATCAAGATGTCGTGAAGTCGGCCGATAACCCAGAACAGTTTGTACGCGAGTTGCAGAAGGCCGGTTACGCAACCGACCCGGACTACGCAAGCAAGATTTCGCAGATAGCCAAGCAGATGACGAGTTACCAGAACTACGCTGCGGCGGGCGTTTCCACCACGCCTTTATAGGCACAAGGTATAAGGTCTGAATCATGAGTTTGCTCAATATCGGGATGTCGGGGCTGAGTGCTGGCCATAACTCGTTGGTGACGACCGGCAACAACATTGCCAACGTCGACACCGCCGGGTACTCGCGCCAGCAATCTGTGCAGAGCACCAAGGGCTCGATTCAGTACGGCAACGTGTTCATCGGCACCGGCACGACGCTGGCCGATGTGCGTCGCGTGTACAACTCCTACCTCGATTCGCAGCTGCGTACTGCCACTTCGCTCAACAGTGAAGCGGCGTCGTATAACGCTCAGGCCACTCCGCTGGACGCCACGCTTTCCGATACCAACACCGGGCTGACCGGTGTGCTGCAAAAGTTCTTCACGTCGATGCAAGGCGTTGCGACGTCGGCCACCGACGACACGTCCCGCCAGTCGGTGCTGACCGGTGCCCAGGCCCTGTCCAGCCGCTTCAATTCGATCGCCAAGCAGTTGAACGACCAGAACACCAACCTGAACGGCAGCCTGGGGGACATGGCGGACCAGGTGAACAAACTGTCCACCAAAATTGCCACGCTCAACCAGAAGATCTCCGAACTCTCCACCGGCAGCAGCCAGCCAAACGACCTGCTGGACTCGCGCAACGAGGCCGTGCGCCAACTGTCCGAGCTGGTCGGTACCCAGGTTGTCGAACGTGGCAACAGCTACGACGTCTACATCGGCAGCGGTCAGCCGCTGGTGGTCGGCAACACCACCAATACGCTGCAAACCGTACTGGGCAAGGATGATCCATCGCGCATGGCGCTGCAGCTGAACCGTGGCTCCAGCACCATCGACGTGACTTCCGTGGTCAGCGGCGGTGAAATCGGCGGTCTGCTGACTTACCGCAAGGAAGTGCTCGATCCTTCGCTCAATGAGCTGGGGCGCGTGGCACTGGTGGTTGCTGACCAGATCAACAGCCAGCAGGCGCAAGGCATCGACAAGAACGGTGATTTCGGCGCGGCGATCTTCAACAACATCAACAGTGCCGCGCTGGTCAGTCAGCGCAGCATTGCGGCGGCGGGCAACAGTGCCGGCTCCGGCAACCTGGATGTCACCATCAAGGACACCGGCAAGCTGACCACCAGCGACTATCAGGTGACGTTCACCAGCGCGACCAACTACACCGTCAAGCGCTCCGACGGCACTGACATGGGCGCGTTCAGCACCACGACGACCCCGGCTCCGGTGATCGACGGCTTCAGCCTGAACCTCAACGGCGGTGCACTGAGCGCTGGCGATTCGTTCAAGGTGACGCCGACCCGTGGCGCGGCGGCCAGCATCCAGACCGTGCTCACCGACCCGAAAAAAATTGCGGCGGCAGCACCGTTGACCGGCGTGACCAATGCCAACAACACCGGCACCTATACCCAGCCGACGCTGACCAGCACCATCGATATCTACAATCCGGCGGCCCAGGCGGAAATGCAGACCGCGCTCAAGTACTCGACGCCGGTCAAACTGGTGTTCGGGGCGGCCAGCGGCGGTAGCCAGAACTACAACATGGTCGATGCCAAGGGCAACTCGATCGGCACCGGCACCATCGTTCCCGGCCAAAGCAACACCCTGAACCTGAATGTGGGCATGGTCGATGCCACGGGTGCTCCGGTCATGGACACCAGCGTCACGCCGGCCGTGCAGAAGACGTTCACCGTGCAGACCACGGTCGGCGCCACGCCAGCCAGCGGCGAAAGCTTCACCATCAACCTGGCCGGCGCGGCGTCCTCGGACAACCGCAACGCTCAAGCCCTGGTGGGCCTGCAAACCAAACAGACCGTAGACACCGGCACGGCGAGCAAGGGCATCAGCCTGACCGATGCCTACAACAAGCTGGTGACCAACGTCGGCGCCAAGGCTGCCCAGGGCAAGTCCGACGGTGATGCCACCACGGCGATCCTGGCCAATGCCAAAGGTGCACGGGATTCGAACTCCGGGGTCGACCTGGATGAAGAAACCGGCAACCTGGTCAAGTACCAGCAGTACTACACCGCGTCTTCGCAGATCATCAAGGCTGCGCAGGAAATTTTCACCACGCTGATCAACAGCCTTTAAGGAGTCGTAATTCATGCGCATTTCCACCGCCCAGTATTACGAAATCACCGCTGCCAACTACCAGCGCAACTTCAACAAGGCGATCGCGACCAGCAACGAAGCCAGCAGCCTGACCCGCATCAACACCGCCGCCGATGATCCGATCGGTGCCGGTCGTTTGCTGCAACTGGGCCAGCAGAGCGCGATGCTTGATCAGTACGGCACCAACATCGAAAGTACCAAGAGTGCGTTGAGTCTGCAGGAAACAACGCTCAACTCCATCGGTACCGCTTTGCAGCGCGCCAAGGAACTGGCCCTCGCCGCCAGCAACGGCATTGCCACCGACGCTGACCGCAAGGCCTATGCGTCGGAGTTGGGCCAGATCCAGCAACAAGTGCTGGGCCTGATGAACTCCAAGGACGCGAACGGTAACTACGTATTCTCCGGCTCGAAGACTGACACCGCGCCTTATTCGCAGAACTCGGACGGCACCTACAGCTACAACGGTGACCAGAGCACCATCGACCTTGGCATTGGCGATGGCATGACAGTCGGGACCAACACCACTGGCTGGGATGCGTTCCAGCAGACCATCAACACCAGCCGCACCCAGACCACCATGACCGCTCCGGCGGTGGATGACGGTCGCGTGGTGCTGTCCAACGGTACGGTCGGCACCAGCTCCACCTACAACGCGAAGTTCTCTGGTGGCCAGCCATACACTGTCAGCTTTCTCAGCAGCACCCAACTGAAGATCACCGATTCGCTGGGTAACGACGTGACCGCTGAAGCCAGCCAGAACGGCGTGATCAGCAACGCCAACGGAGCCAACCAGACGGTCAGTTTCCGTGGTGTCGACCTGAAGCTGAACATCAACCTCAAGTCCGGTGATACCAACCCGGATGCGGTGATCGCCGGTCACAGTTTCAATCTGTCTTCCACGTCGGATACCTTCAACACGTCGCGCAGCGCCGGTAACTCGTCGACCGCGGTCATCACCGGTTCCAGCGTGACCAACCCGACGGATTACACCAATGCCTTCCCGTCGGGCGGGGCGATCCTCAAGTTCACCAGCGCCACCAATTTCGACCTGTATGCAGCCCCGATCACCGCCGACAGCAAGCCGGTCTCGTCGGGCACCGTATCGGGCGGCAATGCCACCGCGGCGGGCGTGACCTTTGCCTTGGGCGGTGGCGCCCCGGCGTCCGGCGACCAGTTCGTGATTCAGTCCAACAACCATCAGACCCAGAACGTGCTCGACACCCTGGGTCAGATGATCACCGCACTGAATACGCCGATCGACGGTGATCCAGTGGCCAAGCAGAATTTTCTGGGGGCCATGGAGTCGGGAATGGGCAACATCGACAGTGCAGCCAACCAGATCGGCTCGGCCATCACCACGATTGGTGCCCGCGGTCAGGCGCTGGATAACCAGACCGCGACCAACGAAAGCCTGACCCTGGCGAACACGGCGACCCAATCGTCGATTCGCGATTCGGACCCGGCTGAAGTCATGACTCGCCTGACCTTGCAGCAGACCATGTTGCAAGCTGCGCAGCTGGCGTTCAGCAAGATTTCCCAGCTGGGCCTGTTCAACAAGATCTGATGGTCGTCGGGCGCGCAGGCGCCCGATTGCCTTGCCCCTTCAGTGTTTATCGTCTTTTTTGCGGTAACAAAGGGCTCGCTTTTCAGGGCGGGCTCGCGCCGCCTGTGAGCCCGCCGTGAATTCACTCCCGCTTGTCAGCCTGGTCATTCCTGCCTTCAATCCACGCTTTTTCAGTCGTGCATTGCACACGGCTGTGAGTCAGAGCTATGGCAATCTGGAGATCATCGTTTGCGATGACAGTCGCGGTCGGGAGATCGAGGACATCGTTGCGTCGGTGGTCGAGCAGGGCGCGACCGTGCGCTATGTGCGTAACGAACGCACCCTGGGATTGGTGGGCAACCTGCAAGCGTGCCTGGAGCAGGCGCAGGGCGAGTACATCAAGTTTCTTTGTGATGATGACCAGTTGTTCTCTGCCTGCATCGAGCGCCAGGCCCAGGTGTTCATCGATTGTGCCGACGTCAACCTGGTTGTCGCCCAGCGCCTGCTCTGGGATGCCGACGACATGCCGCTGCCTTCGCGCCTCGAAAACACGCCGCTTTCGCCGGTGGGCGGGGTGTTCAAGGGTGAGGACCTGCTGGCGATTTTCGAAAACTTCCCGGTCAATATCCTTGGTGGTTTCAGCAACGCGATGTTCCGTCGGGCTGACGTGCTCGAGCTGTTCCCGGCACTGACTCAGCCCGGCCATTGCTTCGTCGCGACCCTCGATTTCGCCTTGTACGTATGCCTGATGCGGCGCGGCAATCTGGCGGTGTCCAATCACGTGCTCGGCGTCGAGCGCCTGTACCCCGATCGGTTGAGCAGCCAGCAGTCGATGAAAGACGCGGCCGAAACCGAGCGGCAATGGCTGTCGCAGATGCTCAAGGCCCGTGGTGGTGAATCTGCGCCGGCTCAGGGCTGGGTGCGCTATCTGCCAATGACCAAAGTGGACGAGTCGCCGCGGGTTTGGGAAGAGTTGCCGCTGAGCCGGACCCTGGGCACAAAGCAAACCACCCAGGACTGGCATGTCGGCATCGCCAGTGTCAGTTTCGCGCAACTGTATGCCCAGTGGCTGGCGTGCCGCAGTCTCACCGACGGTCAGCGCGAGCTGCTGGCGGATACGTTGGAGACTTGGCCATCCAAACCCAAAATCGTTGCGATCATCATCGATAAGCTCGGCAGCCGTTCGGCGCTGGAGCTCACTCTGCAATCGCTGGCGGATCAGGATTACGCTCCTGAACTGACGCTGGTGCTGTCGGCATCCTGCACTGAAGCCGAGCTGGACGAACGTGTGTTCCGCTTGCCGTTGCAAGAAAACTGGCAGCAGCAGATCAACATCCTGTTGCCGCAACTGGAAGGCACTGGCTGGTTCTATCTGCTGCGTGCCGGTGATCGTCTGGTGGCGCCGGCCTTGCTGATCATGGCCGAGCGAATCGCGCTGTCACGCACGCTGACCTGCCTGTACAGCGACGAAGGTGGATTGCATCAGGGTGAGTCGGCCGAGCCGGCGTTCAAACCGGATTTCAACCTGGACCTGATGCGCAGCTATCCCTACGTGGGGCGAGCGCTGGCATTCGAGCGCGAGCAGTTCCTGGCGCTGGGCGGTTTCGACTCGGTGTACGGCGAACTGGCGCCACACGATGTGTTGTGGCGCATGGTCGAGAGTGGCGGCACGCACGTGATCGGGCACATTTCGGAGGTGCTGCTGGAGTCGGCGTTCGATTTGGCCGAATGGCTGTCGCTGCCGGAAGTGGTGGACACCAATCCGCGGTTGCTTGAGGCGCACTTGCAACGCCTGGGTGTCGCCCACGACGTCCGCCAGGGCAGTTCGGCGCTGCTCAATCGGGTCGACTACCAGCATGGCGATCGGCCGCTGGTGTCGATCGTAATCGTCAGCAAGGACCAGACCCTGGCGTTGCAACGCTGTGTCGAGAGTCTGCTGGAGAAAACCGCCTACGGCGAATACGAGTTGCTGTTGGTGGACAACGGCAGCGAGAGCGCCGAGGCGCTTGCCTGGTTCGCCGGCATGGCGCAGTTGGGCAGCGAGCGGATCCGGGTGCTGAACTGCGAGGTGCAGGGTAACGCAGCGGCGGTGCGCAATTTCGCCGTGCAGCAAGCCGCTGGCGACTACGTCCTGATGCTTAATCCCTACACGGTTATCACCCAGGCCGAATGGCTGGGCGAGCTGCTCAATCATGCGCAACGTCCGGAAGTCGGCGTGGTCGGGGCCAAACTGTTCAACCCCGATGGCCGCGTGCTGCATGCCGGCCTGATACTCGGGTTGCAAGGGCCGGCCGGCGTGCCGTTCCATGGTGAATTGCTGCAGGCGGCGGGGTACATGTACCGGTTGCAGGTCGCTCACAATTTGAGTGCCGTCGGCGGCGATTGCCTGATGGTGCGCAAGGCGGTTTTTGATGCGGTCGGTGGCCTGGATGAGCAGGGCCTGGCGCAGTCCCTCAACGAGGTGGACCTGTGCCTGCGCGTTGGCCAGGAAGGTTATCTGGTGGTATGGACACCGCACGCTCAACTGGCGTTGGGCGCGCAACCGGCCGTGGTGGCGCAAGAAGGTGATCAGGCCCGCAGCGAACAGGAGCAGGAGGTTTTCTACAAGCG
Source organism: Pseudomonas sp. GW821-FHT01C01 (assembly GCF_059422645.1). Lineage (NCBI taxonomy): Bacteria > Pseudomonadati > Pseudomonadota > Gammaproteobacteria > Pseudomonadales > Pseudomonadaceae > Pseudomonas > Pseudomonas sp. GW821-FHT01C01. The sequence continues at coordinate 44,827 of NZ_JBWKXF010000009.1, forward strand.
CTGGCTGCCGATCGTGGCCCGTGATCCGGCCTACAACACCAACCTGGCGTTGCAGGGATTGGGCGGGGCAAGCTTCAGTCTCGAGCCGGGTCTGCGCTCCGGCTGGACCCCGTTTTCCAAGGCTCAGTTGCCGAAGATTCTCGCGTTGCCGGTCAATGCGTCCGCCATCGGTCATTACCGGGTCACGCAACCGCTGATTGAGCTGGAGGCCGCCGGCAGGGCGCACGGGCGCATCCATTACAACCTGCCGACCATCATCGAAGTCGAGCGCCATTCGCCTGACGTGATCATCTTGCAGGGGCGCTATTCCGAAGGTCCGATCAACGAAATCCCGAGCCTGCAAAAATACTCCAGCGCGCGACGCATCTATGAGCTGGATGACTTCGTGATCAACGTCCCTCATCGTAATGCGCATATCCGCAACATGCCGGGCAAGGACGAAATGGAGAAGCTGGTCCGGCGCGCCATCGGCATGTGCGATCGCGTGGTGGTTTCCACCGAGCCGCTGGGTAACGCGCTGTCGGACATGCATCACGACATTCGCGTCGTGCCCAACATGTTGGCGTCGCACTTGTGGACGGACCTGCGCAGTCAGCGCCGCACATCGAAAAAGCCTCGGGTCGGCTGGGGGGGCGGTACCAGCCACCACGGCGACCTGGCGGTGATCGCCGATGTGGTCCGTGAATTGGCCAATGAAGTCGACTGGGTGTTCTTCGGTATGTGCCCGGACGATTTGCGCCCGTACATGCATGAGTTTCACGGGGTGATCGGGCTGGATGTCTACCCGGCCAAACTGGCCAGCCTGAATCTGGACCTGGCATTGGCACCGTTGGAGTTCCACATCTTCAACGATTGCAAGAGCAACCTGCGCCTGCTGGAGTATGGCGCTTGCGGTTACCCGGTGATCTGCACCGACACCGAGGCCTATCGCGGCTACCTGCCGTGCACCCGGATCAAAACCAACTCCACGGATGAGTGGCTGCAGGCGATTCGCATGCACCTGGCCGATCCGGACGCCAGCTATCGCATGGGCGATGAGTTGCGTGAGATCGTGCTGCGTGACTACGTGCTGCGCGGCGACAATTTGCGCTATTGGGAGAATGGCTGGCTGGCGGACTGATCGCCGGACATTGATTCCCACCAGGCAGGCGACGATGAGTCCATCGCCGGCAGCCGGCTCCTACAGATTCAGCGTGGGCATGGTCCCTTGTAGGAGCTGGCTTGCCAGCGATGGTCGTCAACGATAACGCGGGTGAGCTGGATAAACGCGGCGCACTTGCGTCCATCGCCGGCAAGCCGGCTCCTACAGTTTCCCGGGTCACTTCATTTTCAGCGTGGGCATGGTCTCCTGTAGGAGCTGGCTTGCCAGCGATGGTCGTCAACGATAACGCGGGTGAACTGGATAAACGCGGCGCGCTTGCGTCCATCGCCGGCAAGCCGGCTCCTACAGTTTCAGCGTGGGCATGGTCCCTTGTAGGAGCTGGCTTGCCAGCGATGGTCGTCAACGATAACGCGGGTGAACTGGATAAACGCGGCGCGCTTGAGTCCATCGCCGGCAAGCCGGCTCCTACAATTCCCCGGGATTGCGTGATGACCCTTTTTTGCCGCCAGACTTTGCAATCACCGTTGAAGATACCCGCCAGGCTTTGCCCGGTAGCGGATTGAAAGAGCTGGCGCGTTTCCTGCAAGTCCCCCTTATATCGCCATAAAACGAGCACTTTCGGTGAGTCCGGATGCGCCCTGAACGGTGGCAGGTTTAACCCAGATGGCCCGCAAAAGCTTGATACAGCTTGGCTGAGCCCTGTGACGAACAAGAGGGGAAGGGATGAAGGCAGTTATTTTGGCGGGTGGCCTGGGTACGCGGATCAGCGAGGAGTCGCACCTCAAGCCCAAGCCGATGATCGAGATCGGCGGCAAGCCAATTCTCTGGCACATCATGAAACAGTACTCCGCTCACGGAATCCACGATTTCGTGATCTGCCTTGGCTACAAGGGCTATGCGATCAAGGACTTCTTCGCCAACTACTTCCTGCATACCTCCGACGTCACCTTCGACATGTGCAACAACCGCATGGACGTTCACCAGAACTACAGCGAACCGTGGCGCGTGACCCTGATCGATACCGGCGAAGAAACCATGACCGGAGGTCGTCTGCGTCGCGCCGCCCGTTATGTAGAAGGCGAGCAAGCGTTCTGCTTTACCTACGGCGATGGTGTATCGGACCTCAACATTGGCGCCCTGGTGGATTTCCACCTGACTCACGGCAAGCTGGCCACCGTGACCGCCGTGCAACCGCCGGGACGTTACGGCGCGCTGGAGCGCGACGGGGACAGCGTCAAGGGTTTCATTGAGAAACCGCGTGGTGACGGCGGCTGGATCAATGGCGGCTTCTTCGTCCTGTCGCCCAAGGTGCTGCCGTATATCTGCGACGACCAAACTTCCTGGGAAGCCGAACCGCTGGCGGCGCTGGCCACTGAACAACAATTGCAGGCTTTCCAGCACGACGGCTTCTGGCACCCGATGGACACCCTGCGTGACAAGAACCACCTGGAAGCGTTGTGGCAGAGTGGGGAGGCCCCATGGAAGCAATGGGACTGAGTTCGCAATTCTGGCGCGGCAAGCGGGTGCTGGTCACCGGCCATACGGGTTTCAAGGGCAGTTGGCTGACGTTGTGGCTGCAAAGTATGGGGGCCGAGGTCAGCGGGTTTTCCCTCGATCCGTCCACCGAGCCGAGTCTGTTCGAACTGGCCCGCGTTCACGACGGCATTAATGATCAGCGCGGCGACCTGCGTGACCTCGGCGCCTTGCTGGAGCTGATCGCCGAGACCCAGCCGGAAATCGTCCTGCACCTGGCGGCCCAGCCGCTGGTGCGCGAAGGTTATCGCGACCCGTTGGGTACCTATTCCAGCAACGTCATGGGCACCCTCAACCTGCTCGAAGCGATCCGCCAGGTGGGTGGCGTGCGCGCCTGCGTGTTGGTAACCACCGACAAGGTCTACGCCAATCAGGAATGGCTGTGGCCGTACCGCGAAAACGAAGCGTTGGGCGGTCACGATCCCTACAGCAGCAGTAAGGCTTGCTGCGAATTGCTGGCGCAATCCTATGCCGCCTCGTTCTTTGCGTCTGAAAAGTACGCCGAGCATGGCCTGGCGTTGGCCACGGCGCGCGCCGGCAACGTGCTCGGCGGAGGCGATTTCGCCCCGGAGCGGTTGATTCCCGACGTACTGCGGGCATGGTCGGCGGATGAGCCCGTGACCTTGCGCTATCCGCAGGCGGTACGCCCATGGCAGCACGCCCTGGAACCGTTGGCCGGGTATCTGCAACTGGCTGCCGGGCTGTATGAGCAAGGCCCGAAATTCGCCGGGGCGTGGAATTTCGGTCCCGGTGAAGCGGACATGTGCAGCGTCGGTGAAGTGGTCGAGCTGCTCGCCAGCCGCTGGCCGCAAGCGCGCGGGCTACGCATCGAACCGAGCGATATGCATGAGGCCGGCCTGTTGCGCCTGGACAGCAGCCGCGCCCGTCAATTGCTGGGCTGGCAAGCGCGCTGGTCGTTGCAGCAGTGCCTGACCCAGACCCTGGATTGGCATCTGGCGTGGCAGAACGGCGATGACATGCGCGCCATCAGCCTGGCGCAATTGAACCAGTACCGAGGCGCGTTGTGAGCGAGTTTCTGTTGAAGGCGCTGCCGTTGAACGGGTTGTTCAGCGTCCAGCACAAACGCTTCGAGGACGAGCGCGGGCACTTTTCCCGGTTGTTTTGCGAGGGCAGCCTCAGTGCGTTTGGCCAGGCGTTTCATATCCGCCAGATCAATCACTCCTGCACCCGTGAACGCGGCAGCGTGCGTGGCCTGCATTACCAGAATGCCCACGCGCCGGAAGCCAAATTGATCACCTGCCTGCGCGGTGAAGTCTGGGATGTCGCGGTGGATTTGCGTCGCGATTCCGAGACCTTTCTGCACTGGCACGCCGAACATCTGCGTGCCGGCGATGGCCGCAGCCTGTTGATTCCGGCCGGGTTCGCCCATGGCTTCCAGACCCTGAGCACCGACGCCGAACTGCTTTACCTGCACAGCAATGACTACACGCCGGAGCATGAAGGCGGGTTGTCGGTGCTCGATCCACGGCTGGCGATTACCTGGCCATTGCCTGTCAATAATCTGTCGGTGCGCGATGCCAGTCATCCAGCGCTCGATGAACACTTCGCCGGAGTGCGTCTATGAACTGCCGTGGTTGCGCCGCTGCGCTGACCCTGCCGCTGATCGACCTGGGCACCTCGCCACCGTCCAACGCGTACGTGCGGGTCGATCAACTGGAACAGGCCGAACAATGGGTGCCGTTGAAGGTTGCCGTGTGCCAGCAGTGCTGGCTGGTGCAAACCGAGGACTACACCAGTGCCGACAGCCTGTTCGATGCCGAGTACGCCTACTTCAGTTCGTTCTCCAGTACCTGGCTGGCCCATGCCGAGCATTATGTGGGTGAGATGGTCGAGCGCTTCGGCCTGACCACCGACAGCCGCGTGGTGGAAGTGGCGGCCAACGATGGTTACCTGTTGCAGTACGTAGCCAGGCGCGGCATCCCTTGCCTGGGTGTCGAGCCGACCCGCAGCACCGCGCAAGCGGCGCGGGAAAAAGGCCTGGAGATTCGTGAACTGTTTTTTGGTCGCGACACCGCCGCGCAGTTGAAAGGCGAAGGCTGGGGCGCCGACCTGATGGCCGCCAACAACGTGCTGGCGCATGTGCCGGATATCAACGATTTCCTCGGTGGTTTCGCGACCCTGCTCAAACCGACGGGCGTGGCGACCTTCGAATTTCCACAACTGCTGACGCTGATGGCCGGCCAGCAGTTCGACACGCTGTACCACGAGCACTATTCCTATTTGTCGCTGACCGCCGTGCAAACCCTCTGCGTGCGCAACGGTCTTGAAGTGTTCGACGTCAGCCAGTTGCCGACCCATGGTGGTTCGCTGCGGGTGTTCGTGCAGCGCATGGACGGCCAGCGCCGTGAAGTGCTGCCGGCGGTGCAACACCAGTTGCAGGCCGAACTCGCCGCTGGCGTGAAAACCCCTGATTACTACGCGACACTCGCCCCGGCGGCCGAACGCATCAAGCACGAACTGCTGCGCTTTTTGTTGCAGGCCAAGGCCGACGGCAAGCGCGTGGTCGGTTATGGCGCCGCGGCCAAGGGCAACACCTTGCTCAACTACGCTGGCGTCAAACCGGATTTGCTGGCCTGGGTTGCCGATGCCAATCCGCACAAGCAGGGCAAGTTTTTGCCGGGCAGTCGCATACCGATCGTGTCGCCGACGCAGATCGATATCGAAAAACCGGACTACGTGTTGGTCCTGCCGTGGAACCTGCTGCACGAAGTCAGCCAGCAACTCGCCCAAGTGCGGCAGTGGGATGGTCGTTTCGTGATTGCCGTGCCTGAGTTGACTGTACTGTGAACGTACTGGTCACCGGGGCGACCGGGTTTGTCGGCCGGCATTTGGTTGCGGCGTTGCTTGAACGTGGCTGCACGGTTCGCGCCGTAGCGCGCAATGCCGAAACGGCTTCGAACATGCCGTGGATCAATGCCGTGGAATTCATCGTGGCGGATATTCACGCCGACAGTCTGGACATTGCCGCACTGACCGAAGGAGTCGATGCCCTCGTGCATCTGGCGTGGCCGGGGTTGCCGAACTATCAGGCGCTGTTTCATTTCGAGCACAACCTGATGGCCGATTACCGGTTCATCAAGAGCGCTGTCGAGGCTGGTGTGGCGCAGGTACTGGTGACGGGTACCTGTTTTGAATATGGCATGCAGAGCGGGCCGCTCGATGAGCGCGTCGCACCGCAGCCTGCCAATCCTTATGGCCTGGCGAAAAACACCCTGCGTCTGTTCCTGGAAAACCTGCAACGGGTTCAGCCGTTCAACCTGCAATGGGTGCGTCTGTTTTACCTGCACGGTAGCGGGCAGAACCCCAACAGTTTGTTGGCGGCACTGGACCGGGCCATTGATGCCGGGGCCGACACGTTCAACATGTCGGCCGGCGAGCAGCTGCGTGATTACCTGGCCATCGAAACGGCGGCCGGTTACCTGGCGTCGATCCTGCAACAGCGCGACTTCAACGGCGTGATCAACTGTGCCAGCGGCCAGCCAATCTCGGTCCGGGCGCTGGTGGAACAGCGCCTGCGTGAACGTGGCGCATCGATTCGTTTGAACCTGGGGCACTACGCGTACCCGACCCACGAACCGATGGCGTTCTGGGGTGTGGCAGACCGCTTGCAAGCGTTATTGGGAGCAGAGCATGAGGCATGAGTTGTATCGGGTCTGTGACCTGCCGGTATTGCAAAATCGCACCTTTGCCGACTCGCAGTCCGCCCAGGCCTCTGCCTGCGCCGACATGGTGTTGGTGCAGGACGAGAAGAGCGGGTTGATCTTCAATCAGGCCTTCGACGCCGACAAGCTCAGCTACGACGCCGACTATCAGAACGAGCAGGCGCATTCGGTGCAGTTCCAGAAGCACCTGAGCGATGTCGAAGGCATCATTGCCCGCCATTTCAAAGGTCGGGAACTGATCGAAGTCGGTTGCGGCAAGGGCTATTTTCTGGAACTGCTCAAGGGCCTGGGCTACGCCATCACCGGCATCGACCCGGCCTACGAAGGCGACAACGCCGACGTGATCAAGGCCCCGTTCACCCGTGGCCTGGGCCTGGCGGCAGACGCCATCGTGCTGCGCCATGTGCTGGAGCATATCCAGGACCCGGTGAGCTTTCTGGCCGAGATGGCCGAGGCCAATCAGGGCGGACAGATCTACATCGAAGTACCGTGCTTCGACTGGATTCTTGAGCACCGTGCCTGGTTCGATCTGTTCTACGAGCACGTCAATTATTTCCGCCTCGATGACCTGCGGCGGATGTTCGGTACCGTGCATGAGGCCGGCCATCTGTTTGGTGGCCAGTACCTGTACATCGTCGCCGACCTGGCCACGTTGCGCCTGACTCCGGAACAACCGGTGCCACGCCTGACATTGCCCGACGGTTTCACCCACAGCCTGACGCGTGCGGTGCAGATCATTCAGGCCGCACCCGGGCAGGGTTCGGCGATCTGGGGCGCGTCGTCCAAAGGCGTGATCTATTCGTTGTTCCTGCAACGGGCCGGAGTGGCGGTGGACCGCGTGGTGGATATCAACCCGGCCAAGCAGGGGCGTTATCTGCCCTTGAGCGGTGTGCGGGTGTCGTCGCCGCAAGAGGCCATGGATGCCTTGCCCGAAGGTGCCAACCTGTTTGTGATGAACTCCAATTACCTCGAAGAAATCAAGCGGATGACCGATGGACGCTACGTTTATCACGCCGTCGACAGCGCTTCGTTCCAGTGACTATTGAGATTTTGAAAATGACCGACAACAGCATCAATAAAGCCTTCGAAGCCGAGTGCCAGGAACAGATCGCCCAGCAGGGTGACGATCAGAAACTCACTGGCCTGGCCCGTGATTTCTTCAATGAATCGGCCAGGCACAAGTACAGCTACCACTTCTCGTGGATGGGGCGCCCGATCATCCAGTTGCCGCAAGACATGATGGCGATGCAAGAGATCATCTGGCAGGTCAAGCCGGACCTGGTCATCGAGTGCGGTATTGCCCACGGCGGTTCGATCATCTACTACGCCTCCTTGCTGGAACTGCAAGGCCACGGCGAAGTACTGGGTATCGACCTGGACATCCGCCCGCACAACCGCGAAGCCATCGAAAGCCACCCGATGAGCAAGCGCATCAAAATGATCGAAGGTTCGAGCATCGACCCGGCAATCGCGGCCCAGGTGCATGCCGCCGCCGAAGGCAAGAAAGTCATTCTGGTACTCGATTCCAACCACACCCACGACCACGTACTGGAAGAGCTGCGCCTCTACGCACCACTGGTGTCGGTGGACAGCTACTGCGTGGTGATGGACACCGTGGTTGAAGACATGCCGGCCGACTTCTTCCCGGACCGTCCATGGGGCCCGGGCGACAACCCGAAAACCGCAGTGTGGAAGTACCTGGAAGAGAACCAGGACTTCGTCATCGACCAGCAGATGCAGAACAAGCTGCTGCTCACCGTTGCGCCGGACGGCTACCTGCGTCGCGTTCGTTAATTCGGCACCATCAATAAAGCGTTTATCAGGCGTTTCGCCGGTTGTGGGAGAGGTTATGCAAGGCAAGTCCGTTTCTGAGCACACGTTGCCACTCAATGAGCTGCTGACAGTGGTGTTGATTTCCCACAACCGTCCGGCTTTTTTGCGCAGGGCAATGAAGTACTACGGTGCCTTGCCTTGCAAAGTCCTGGTGCTCGATTCCGCCACCGAGCCTTTCAATGGCGAGCTCCCTGACGTCGATTACCGGCATGTGCCGCAGTTTGCCTACAGTGGCTTCCAGGCCAAAATTGGCTATGGTGTGGAGCAAGTGACCACCCCCTATATGGTGCTGGCGGCCGACGATGACTTCATCGTGCATGACGCGCTGTTCGACTCGGTGGACTTCCTCGAAGAAAACCGCGACTACGGGATGTGTCACGGTTATTGCCTGATGTACCTGACCCTCGGTGACAGCGTGAGCTACTACCGCCGGGACAAGAAGGTCTGTGAGGACTATTCGTCCGAGCGGCCGCAGGATCGCGTGGTGGACTACATGCGTCAGTACCTGCCGCCGTTCTACGCGGTGACCCGCACCGACCTGATGAAATCCTGGTATTCGCTGTTGCCGCCGGGCACCAGTTTCCAATGGCAGGAAATCGGCCATGTGTACTACATGCTGGCCTGCGCCAAGGCGCGGATCCTGCCGATCCCGTACGTGGTGCGTGAGATCAACTACGGCAATTCCGAACACAACACCGAGGTGTATCACTCGTTGACCTACACCGATAGCAAGTCGGTGACCGAGCGAGAGGCCTTTGCCGAATTCCTGGCGGCGTTGCCAACCGGTATCAAGGGCCTTGATCCGGTGGGGGGCAAGGCGTTCGTTATGGAAAGTTTCGATGCCATGATCGACAGCCTGCAAACCGGCCGGGCGTTGACAGCGGAGCTGATTATACAATCCATCTGGAACAATACCCTCAAGGCACCCGAGCGTCGTTTCGGGCCAAAGCAGTATGTCGAGATGCCTTTCTACAACCAGGCATTTTTCGATCAACTGACCCGGTTCGAATTCATGCTGCACGCCATGCCGGCGGGTCGTATGCAACTCGAATTGCTCGAAGGCGTCTGGACTCGGCAGGAACACTTGCTGAGCCCGCGCAACAACGATACGCCGGAAAGTGTCGTTGACCGGTTGTGGCAAGCCCACGACCTCAATGCCTTCAACCGCACAGTCAGCAAACGTTTGGTTGCTCAACTGGAACTGCTGGGCGAAGACGAAGAAGCGCAGTCGATGCAAGACTGGGTTGCACGTCTTGACGAAATGTCGGTTGAAGATCATCACCCGACGTTCGACAAGATGCGGTCCGGTCGCCTGCTGAACTGGCTCGCTCTGCGTCAGCCCGATGCCGGGCAAGCCAAGTCGATTGCCCAACACCTGGCGGCCAACGACGGTGGTCCACAGTTCGGGATCTTCCTGCTGGACCTGGATAACGATATCGACAAGCTGCAAGTCTCTCTCGACAGCCTGCTCGAAGGTCACAGCAAGGCGTTCAAGATTGTGGTCTTTACCACCGGTGAAGCACCGGCGGCGACCACGGCGCAGAACACCCTGCACTTTGTCCGGGTCACGCAAAGCAACTACGTCGACAAACTGAACCAGTGTGCTCGTCAGTCGACTGCCGATTGGTTGCTGCTGGCTGAAGCCGGTGACGAATTCACCGCCGGTGGCCTGTTGCGTGCCAGCCTGGAATTGCTCTCTGCCGCGGACTGCCGCGCCGTCGCCACCGACGAAATCCAGCGCACCAGCGAGGGTGCATTGGTGGACGTGTTCCGTCCTGGCTTCAATCTTGACTTGCTGCAAAGCCTGCCGGCCTTGATGGCGCGTCACTGGCTGATCCGTCGAGAGGTGTTCATGGAAGTCGGCGGCTACCAGCCTGATTTCAGCAAGGCGCTGGAATTCGACTTGCTGCTGCGCATCATCGAGCAGGGTGGCCTCAATGGGCTGGCCCATCTGGATGAACCGCTGCTGATTGCCCGGGTGCCGGCACTGGAAGAAAACGCCGATGAGCGCCTGGCGTTGTTGCGCCACCTGGGCAATCGTGGCTACAAGGCCAAGATCACTTCGACGGTGCCAGGTACTTATCAGATCGACTATCGCCACACCGAACGCCCGCTGGTGTCGATCATCCTGCCGGCCGGGGACAATCTTTCGGCCTTGCAACAGTGCCTTCAAGGCCTGCTGCTGCGTACCCGCTACATCCAGTACGAAGTCCTGATTGCGGTCAATCAGCATCAATCGGCCGAGGTCAATGACTGGCTCGGTACTTATCAGCATCCGAAAGTCAGCGTACTGCGCACCGATCAGCGTATGAGCGATGCGGCTTTGTACAACGCGGCCAGCCAGCAGGCGCGGGGCGAGTACCTGGTGCTGTTGGCCGCCGACAGTGAAGTGGTCAATCCGAACTGGCTGGAGTCGCTGCTCAATCACGCCCAGCGTCCGGAAGTCGGCGTGGTCGGTCCCAAGTTGATCAACCGCGACGGCAAGGTCACCCAGGCCGGCCTGATTCTCGGTATGAACGGTGGTGTGGGCTCAGCCTTTGTCGGGGAAAAACACGACGCCGAAGGTTACCTGCACCGGCTGGCGCTGGAGCAGAACTACTCGGCGGTGTCGAAGGTGTGCCTGATGGTGCGTAAAGCGTTGTTCGACGAGCTGGACGGTCTGGACAGCGTGACCTTCGCCGACGGCTTGAGCGACGTCGACCTGTGCCTCAGGGTCGGTCAGGCCGGATTCCTCACCGTGTGGACGCCGCTGGTACAGGTCATTCATTCGGGTGAAGTGCCACAGGTGCCCCAGGCCCTCGATGCGCTGCGTGACAAGTGGGCGGCAGCCTTTGCGCAAGACCAGGCCTATAACGCCAATCTGGCCTTGAGCGGCAAAGGCTTTGCCCTGGGTGAAAGTGCTTCGGTGAACTGGGCGCAGATGCTCGGCTAGGCCCGGCGAACAGGTATAAGGATTCAAGGCATGTTCAATGGAAAATCGATTTTCATCTCAGGCGGCACCGGTTCGTTCGGGCGTCATTTCGTCCGTCGTGGGTGGGACACGCTCGCCCATGCCTGGTTGCCAGCATGATTCCTTACGCTCGGCAAAGCCTCGATCAGGCGGACATCGACGCCGTGGTCGGTATATTGAAGTCTGACTGGCTGACCCAGGGCCCGACCATCGAACGCTTCGAGCGCGCGATGGCCGACCGCTGCGAGGCCGGTTTTGCCGTGGCGGTGTGCAATGCCACGGCGGCCCTGCACATCGCTTGCCTGGCGGCGGGGCTCGGTCCGGGCGATTGGCTATGGACGACACCGAACACCTTTCTCGCCTCGGCAAACTGCGGTCGTTACTGCGGTGCCGAGGTGGACTTTGTCGATATCGACCCGCTGACCTGGAACCTCGATGCCGGTGCGCTGGCCGTCAAACTGGAACGGGCCGAGCGTGAAGGCAGGCTGCCGAAAGTGCTCGTGGCCGTGGCGTTCTCGGGGCAGAGCTGTGACATGCGCAGGATTGCCGCACTGGCCAAGCGATATGGCGTCACGGTGATCGAAGACGCGGCCCATGCCGCCGGAGCGTCCTACGCCGGACGCCCGGTGGGTTGTGGAGAGTTCGCGGCGATGACCGTGTTCAGCTTTCATCCGGTGAAGATCATCACCAGTGCCGAAGGCGGCATGGTCATGACCAACAGCCCCGAACTCGCCGAGCGTTTGCAACGCTTGCGCAGCCACGGCATGACCCGGGATCCGCAGCAGATGACCGGACCCAGTCACGGCCCCTGGTACTACGAGCAGGTGGAGCTGGGTTTCAATTACCGTATTACCGACCTGCAAGCGGCCCTTGGTTTGTCGCAGTTGAACAAACTGGATGAGTTTATCGAGCGTCGGCGTGAACTGGCGGCCCGTTATGACCGCTTGCTGGCGTATTTGCCGCTGACCCTGCCCAGTGCACAATTTGAGGCCGAGTCTTCATGGCATCTGTACGTGGTGCGGTTGCAACTCGATCAGATCAATCTCACTCACCGTGAGGTGTTCGAGGGATTGCGCGCCGCCGGGGTCGGTGTGAACCTGCACTACATTCCCGTGCATTTGCAGCCTTATTATCGTGATCTCGGGTTCGCCGAGGGTGATTTTCCGCAGGCCGAACGTTACTACGCCGAAGCCATCAGCCTGCCGTTGTATCCATTGCTCAGTGACGAGCAACAGGACTACGTGGTCGAGCAGATGCGGCAGTTGATCGAAATAATCCAGCCATTGCGGCGGGTGGGAAATGTGTGATGCGTGAACTGACCGAGCAGGAAACATTCTGGCAGGGCGAATTCGGCAACCAGTACGTCGACCGCAATGTCGGGCAGCCGCTGGTGGCGGCAAACCTGGCGTTGTTTGCCAAGGCACTGACACGGGTCGGGCGCATCGACAGCCTGGTGGAACTGGGCACCAATGCCGGTAACAACCTGCAGGCACTGCGTCAGCTGTTGCCCCGCTGCGAGTTGTTCGGCGTGGAGATCAATGCCAGCGCTTGCGCCGCTGCCCAGGCGTTGGGTATTGCGCAGATCTGGCACGGTTCGCTGTTCGACTTTCCCCGTGAACGCACCTTCGACCTGACCCTGAGCAAAGGCGTGCTGATTCACCTGGCGCCGGAGTTGCTGCCGGCCGCGTACGCGCAACTGTATGAGTTGAGCCAGCGCTACATACTGATCGCCGAGTACTACAATCCGGCGCCGGTCGAGGTCTCGTATCGCGGCAACAGCGGCAAATTGTTCAAGCGCGATTTTGCTGGCGAAATGCTCGATCGATATGACGACCTGCAATTGGTCGACTACGGTTTTGGCTACCACCGCGATCCGCAATTCCCGGTGGATGACATCACCTGGTTTGTCCTGGAAAAACGCCGTTGAACAACGTCGCCATCATACCGGCCCGCGGTGGCAGCAAACGCATACCCCGCAAGAACCTCAAGTCGTTCGCCGGCGTGCCGATGATTGCCCGCTCGATTCAGGTCGCCCTCGAATCCGGGTTGTTTTCCCGGGTGGTGGTCAGCACCGACGACGAGGAAATTGCCGGGCTGGCGCGGGACTGTGGCGCCCAGGTGCCCTTCATGCGCCCGGCGGCACTGGCCGACGACTTCACAGGCACCGCCGCGGTGATCGCCCATGCCCTGCAAGCATTGCGCGAACAGGGGGATAATTTTGATCGCGCCTGTTGCATTTACGCGACCGCGCCGTTGTTGCAATCGCGATTTCTTGTCCAGGGGCTGAGCCTGCTGGAACAGCATCCCGACAAGTCTTTTGCATTCTCGGTGTGCGACTTCGGTTTTCCGGTTCAGCGGGCCCTGACCCTTGATGATCAGGGCGCATTGACGGCACTGTATCCGCAGTATCGTGACACCCGCTCCCAGGATTTATCGATCGCCTATCAGGATGCCGGGCAGTTCTACTGGGGCTGCAGCGATGCCTGGCTGCGTGGCGAGGTGTTGTATTCACCGTACAGCCTGCCGGTCATCCTGCCGCGTCATCTGGTGCAGGACATCGACACACCGGAGGACTGGAAACGCGCGGAATACCTGTATGCCGCGCTGAAGGCCGGGGGAGAGCTGCAATGAGAGTGCTGATTCGCTCCGATGCCTCGCCGACCATCGGCAGCGGCCATATCGCGCGTTGCCTATGCCTGGCCCGGGTGTTGCGCGGGCAGGGCAGTCATGTGGCTTTCGCCTGTCGCCTGTTACCGGGGCATCGACTGGAGGCACTGCGGGCCGAAGGTTTCGAAACCTTCGCGCTGCCCGAGCGCTACAGCGACGAAGACCCGCAGCAAGCCATCGAATCCATGCTGCCATGGCAGGCGGACATCGCCGCGCTCGGGCCGTTGCTGGAACTCCAGCCGGCGTTTGACTGGATCATTGTCGACCACTACGGCCTCGATCATCACTGGCAAACGGCCGCCCGGCGCTGGGCACCACGAATCGCCGTGGTGGATGATCTCGCCACGCGGACCTACAGCGCCGATTTGTTGTTGAACCAGAATCTATCGGGTACGCCAGAGGCTTATACGTCGCTGCTGGCGCCAGGTTGCCGGACATTGCTCGGTCCCCGTTTTGCCATGTTGCGCGACGAGTTCCGTTGCCCGGCCATCGAAATCAAGCCTCAAGCCCGGCGTGTGCTGGTGAATTTTGGCGGTTTCGACGCGGCCATGCAGACCCATCATGCGATGCTGGCGCTGGCGGATTTTCCTGAACTGGAAGTCGATTTTGTCGCCGGCGCGGGTAATCCGGCCTGGACGCAGATGCAGGCGTTGGCGGCGAGTCGCCCGCATTGGCGCCTGCACAGTTTTGTCAGCGACTTTTATCGATTGATGACCGAGGCCGACCTGTTTGTCGGGGCGGGAGGCGGCACCAGTTGGGAGCGGGCGGCGATGGGGCTGCCGACGATTTGCATTGCCGTATCGAACAATCAACAGGCCAACGGCGAGGTCATGGCGGCCGCGGGCGCCCATGTGTTCATGGGGGCCCGCGAGCACGTCACAGTCGAGCAGTTGCGCCTGGCCATCGGCTTTGTCGCGGGTAACCAGGGTTTGCGTCAGAGCCTGGCACAGCAGTCGCGACAGCTTGTCGATGGCCGGGGCGCGCAGCGGGTGGCAGCTGCGCTGGCCGGCGCGGTGCTGAGGATGCGCCCGGCGACCCTGGGGGATGCGCAGCTGTTGTTTGACGGGCGCAACACCGAGGCCGTGCGTCGCGGTTCGCTGGAGACCGGCGTGATCGAATGGCCTGCGCATCAAAACTGGCTGGCCGCGAGCCTGAGCAATCCCCGGCGGCTGTTATTGATCGCCGAGGCCGATGACGGTCCTGTCGGTGTGCTGCGTTATGACGTGCGTGGCTTGAGCGCCGAAGTGTCGATTTATCTGTTCGAAGGCCGGTTCGGCCTGGGCTGGGGCAGGGCGCTGCTGGCCCGTGGGGAAGCCCATGTGAAGGCCCACTGGCCAGAACTGGAGTCGCTCACCGCCCAGGTCTTGCCCGCTAACCAGCCATCGCTGAATGTCTTTCGCGAAGCCGGTTTTACCCAGAGTGCCTGCGCGTTCACGCGCGTATTGAAGGATCACGCAGATGAATAGCTTCAAGATTGGCGAGCGCCTGATCGGTGCCGATGCGCCGCCATTCATCATTGCCGAGATGAGCGGCAACCATAACCAGTCCCTGGACATGGCGCTGAAAATCGTCGAGGCCGCGGCCAAGGCCGGTGCCCATGCGTTGAAGTTGCAGACCTACACCGCCGACACCATGACCCTGGACCTGGCCGAGGGCGAGTTTTTCATCAAAGACCCGAACAGCCTGTGGGCTGGTACTTCGCTGTACGCGCTGTACGAGAAGGCACACACGCCATGGGAATGGCATGCGCCGATTTTCGCTCGCGCCAGAGAACTGGGCCTGCTGGCGTTCTCCACGCCATTCGATGACAGCGCCGTGGACTTTCTCGAAAGCCTCGACGTGCCGGCCTACAAGATCGCCAGTTTCGAAAACACCGACCTGCCGCTGATACGCCGGGTAGCCGCCACGGGCAAACCGCTGATCATTTCCACCGGCATGGCCAGCATCGCCGAACTCGATGAAACCGTGCGCGCCGCCCGCGAGGCCGGGTGCAAGGATCTGGTGCTGCTCAAATGCACCAGCACCTATCCGGCATCACCGGCGAACAGCAACGTGCGCACGATCCCGCATTTGCGCGAGTTGTTCGATTGCCAGGTGGGGCTGTCCGATCACTCCATGGGCGTTGGTGTGTCCGTGGCGGCGGTGGCGTTGGGCGCAACGGTGGTGGAAAAGCATTTCACCCTCGAGCGTGCGGCGGGTGGCGTCGACGCCAGTTTCTCCCTGGAACCCTCTGAACTGGCCAGCCTGGTGATTGAAACCGAGCGCGCCTGGCAAGCCATGGGGCAGGTGCATTACGGCGTCACCGAGGCTGAGCGCCAATCCCTGGTGTACCGTCGATCGTTATATGTCACCCAGGATATGGCGGCCGGCGAGCCCTTCGATGCGACCAATCTGAGAGCCATCCGTCCGGGGCTCGGGCTGGCGCCCAGGCATGCGCAAAGCCTCCTGGGACGCCGTGCCCGTCAGGCTATCAAGCGTGGAACAGCGCTGGATTGGTCGTTGGTCGAATAACCCATTGCCGGGCTGATTCGGCAAAATCGCGTGACCTGCGAGTCATAACGCGCATCTTCACTGTATTGTATTGACCGGGAAGATGGCGCCTGACCCTTTATCGGGTTCAGTGATAGCCCTTTACGCTTCCCGGCCGTCGCCTTGGGGTGACGGAAATCCAGGTTTGTCGGCGCCCCTCGATTCCTTGCGAGTGGTGGTATTGGGCTGTTTATTATTGGGAAGCCGTAATGATTGGCATAAAAAGCATTGCGAGCTACGTTCCTGTAGCCGGCGTGGACAATTACGCACAAGGTGCAAAATTCGAGAAGGATGAAGAATTCATCCTGGGCAAGATCGGTTCGGCCTTCCTGCCGCGCAAGGGCGTTGATCAGGAAACTTCCGATCTGTGCGTTGAAGCGGCCAATGCGCTGTTTGCCAGCAACCCTGATCTGAAACGTGAATCCATCGATGCGTTGATCGTCGTCACCCAGAACGGTGACGAAGAAGGCCTGCCGCATACCGCGGCCATCGTGCAGGACAAGCTCGGCCTGCCGACCAACGTCGCCGCGTTCGATATTTCCCTGGGCTGTTCCGGTTACGTCTACGGCATCTATGCGATCAAGGGCTTCATGGAGGCCGCTGGCCTGAAGAACGGCCTGCTGATCACTGCCGACCCGTATTCGAAGATCGTCGACCCGGAAGACCGCAACACCACCATGCTGTTTGGCGATGCCGCCACCGCGACCTGGATGGGTGAAAACCCGATCTGGGCACTGGGCAAGGCCAAGTTCGGCACCGACGGTTCCGGCGCTCCACATTTGAAAGTCAGCGACGGTGTGTTCTTCATGAACGGCCGCCAAGTGTTCAACTTCGCACTGCTCAAGGTGCCGGCACATTTGCATGAGTTGCTGGGCGAGTCGCAACTGAGCGCTGACGACATCGATGCGTTCTGCATTCACCAGGGCAGCGCGGCGATTGTCGATGCGGTCGCGCGGCGCTTCGAAGAATGCCCGCAGAAGTTCATCAAGGACATGGTCGAGACCGGTAATACGGTGTCGTCGAGCATCCCATTGCTGCTGGAGAAACATATTCTCGATTCCGAATGGAAGCGCGTTGCGCTCAGCGGTTTCGGTGTGGGGCTGTCATGGGGTTCGGCGATCATCTATCGTCCTTGAATGAAAGTCTTTTAATAAAAAAGGCCGGTACAAAAAAGCGCTCAAGGGTTAACCTTGAGCGCTTTTTTGCTTGTAAGGAATGCGAGGTAGCATGAGCGAATGCTTTGAAGACAATGCTCAGGTTATCCAGCGGCGCTGGCCGTCGCTGTATGCGCGATTGAAAACGGAAGATCGCCTGGCCGTCGAGGTCGACCTGGTCGAGGGGCGGGACTCGACGTTGTGCGTGGGTGGCATCCAGCTCACCAGCCGTCACGATCGTCTCCACGAGGCCCGTTTACAGGCCGCCAGCCTCCCGCTCGACAAGCCACAGTTGCACGTTTACGGCACTGGCTTCGGCGATTTGCCTGCGGTTTTGCTGGAGCGCGCCGGGCTTGAAAAACTCTATGTCCACATTCTCAACGGCGCGCTGTTCGCACTGGTGTTGCAACTGATCGATCAACGCCAGTGGCTGGGCGATCCGCGCGTGCAGCTGCTGTATGCCGGCGATCTGTCGGACATCTGCACACCGTTTTTTGCATTGCCGGCTGAAATGCTGCTGGCGGATGACTTCAGCGCGAAGATTCGTGATCGCCTGGTCAGCGAAGTGCACTTGAGTTTCAACAATCGTGAATTCGACCCGCAATCGCCGGTCATTCAGCAGCGCTTGCAGGACACCCTCGAAGTGCTGCTTGCCGATGATGATGTGGCGCAGCTGTTTGGCACCTGTACCGAGCGTGAAATCTATGTGATCGGCACAGGGCCCAGCCTTGAAAGCAACTTCGAGCGTTTGGCCGCCATGCGCAATCAAACACCGCGACCGCTGTTCATCAGTGTCGATACCGCCTACAGACCCCTTCGCGAGCACGGAATCAAACCGGACCTGGTCGTGAGCATCGATCAGCGCATCAGTGTGCTGCACTTGCCGGGCGAGGACTCCGAAGGCATTCCGCTGGTGTACTTGCCGTTGAGCGATCCGCACATGTTGAAGGGCTGGAAAGGCAAGCGTTATGGCGGCTACTCCGCCAGCCCGATCTACGCCACATTGCGTGAGCAATACCCGCGTGCGCAACTCTACGTCAGCGGCAGTGTGATCCATCCGGCGGTCGATCTGGCGGTGAAGATGGGCGCGCCGCGTATCACGCTTTTCGGTGCCGATTTTTCCTTTCCAATGAACAGGACCCATACCGGCTGGAATGATGGTGATTTGGGGCCGCCAGTGAACCAGGCCAGGCACTGGGTGCACGATGGTCATGGACAGAAGGTCAAGACGCAATTGAATTTCCGCAGTTACCTGTGCGAGCTGGAGCGTTACATTGCCAGGCATCCCGAGGTGCTTTTTTTCAATAGCAGTCGGGCTGGGGCAATGATTGCCGGTACGCAATTCAATCAGGATTTCGTGCAATGAAACCTCAAGTGAAAGGCATCGATGAGTACCGGCAGTGCGCAGGACTGTTTCGCCTGGGGCGTGATGTCGAAGCGGCATTGGACATGGTTGATCTGTTCGATGAGGCGCAGCAGCTGTTTGCACAGGCGCCCCGGGATGTTCAGCAGGCCTGGGCTTTGATGCTCAGCCAAATGCTGGCGTGCCAGGAGCGTCAGGATTGGCTGGGGCTCGCCGACTTCATGGAATATGAGTTGATCGAATTGCTCGAAAGCATGCCGGCCTGAGGGGCAGCAACAGCTTTGGCACGGGCGTTTTCGGGCTGGACAGTTTTATGGCGTCATTTTTTCGCGGTTGAGGGGCGCTAAGCCCTTGTTTTCTCGGAGGTGGCAGGGTGATGGCAATTTTTTTTAAAAAAGCCCTCAAGCAACCTGCCAACCCGACGATAACTATTACGAAGGTTCTCTAGGCCATACCCGGCGGTTGCCAGGGCCGGAAGCCGCAGTACCCAACCAACGAGGAATTCGTCATGGCTTTAACAGTAAACACCAACACCACGTCGTTGAACGTTCAGAAGAACCTGAACCGCGCTACCGACGCTCTGTCGACTTCGATGGCTCGCCTGTCTTCCGGCCTGAAAATCAACAGCGCTAAAGACGACGCCGCTGGCCTGCAGATCGCAACTCGCATGGCTGCACAGATTCGTGGTGGCAACCAGGCAGTGCAGAACGCCAACGACGGTATCTCCGTTGCCCAGACCGCTGAAGGCGCGCTGCAAGCTTCGACCGACATTCTGCAGCGTATGCGTGAACTGGCTGTTAAAGCACGGAACGGTACCAACAGCACTGCTGACCAGACCGCTACCAACTCCGAATTCGCTCAGATGTCTGACGAGATCACTCGTATCTCTGCTTCCACCAACCTGAACGGCAAAAACCTGCTGGACGGTTCGGCTGGCACCATGCAACTGCAAGTTGGCGCCAACACTGGTTCGGCCAACCGCATCGACCTGGTACTGAGCTCCAAGTTCGACGCCGTATCCCTGTCCGTAGGCAGCGGTACTGTTGTTCTGACCGGTGCGACTTCCGCTGCCCTGTCTGCCAACATCGACAACGCGATCACCGCGATCGACGCTGCTCTGGCATCGATCAACGCCACCCGCGCAAACCTGGGTGCTTCGCAGAACCGTCTGACCAGCACCATCTCCAACCTGCAGAACATCGTGGAAAACACCACTGCTGCACAAGGCCGTGTACAAGACACCGACTTCGCCGCAGAAACCGCGAACCTGACCAAGCAGCAAACCCTGCAACAGGCTTCTACCTCGGTTCTGGCTCAGGCCAACCAACTGCCTTCCGCTGTACTGAAACTGCTTCAGTAATTTCGGAATGAGTTTAGGCGGGGGAGTGTGCTGGTCACGCTCTCTCGCTTTTTACGTTAAGAGGTGATGGGCATGGAGATGAGCGTAAAGCTTGGCGTGTCTTATCCGGCTCCCCAGCCAGCGAGCACCGTTTCGGATAAAGCGCCGGAAAAGCCTAAAGCCGAGAGCGTGACTCCAGTGGCGGATAAAAAACTGGAAGCGGATGACACCCATTTGAAACAGGCGGTGCAGCAGATCGAAAAGTTTGTACAGTCGATCAAGCGCAATCTGGAGTTTTCGATAGACGAGCAGTCCGGAAAGGTCGTCGTCAAAGTGATTGCAAGCGAAACGGGCGAAGTCGTGCGCCAGATTCCCTCCGCAGAGGCCCTCAAGCTGGCGGAAAGCCTGAGCAATGCGAGCCATGTATTGTTCGACGCCAAAGTCTGATAGCTGGCATGAATAGTGTTTGTACGTTCTTGGGCGCAGGTATTGGTCAAAAGAGCGGCAGCAACCTGAAGGGAGACGCAAAATGGCAAGTCCAATTTTACCGGGTACGGGCTTAGGCTCTGGCCTGGATATCGGTGCGATCGTCACTGCGCTGGTCAACGCCGACAAATCGGCGAAACAGACGCAGATCGATACTCAGACCAAAACCAACACGCTGAAGATTTCTGGTGTCGGTTCCTTGAAAAGCGCACTGACGGCCTTTCAGACGGCGCTGACCAATCTCGGTAGCAAGACCAATCCTGCGTTTTCTGGCTTTACCGCCACTTCGGGTACTCCGTCGATTCTGGGTGCTACTTCCGACAACACCGCAGTTGCCGGTACCTACAGCGTTGTTGTGAATAACCTGGCCACCAGCTCGAAAGTAGCCAGTGCTTCTTTTGCCGGCGGTGCCGCCAGTGCCATTCCGAGTGGTACTCTGAAAATCAGTCAGAATGGCACTGATTACAATGTCACGATTCCAGCCAATGCGACCTTGCAGAGCACTCGGGATGCGATCAACACCGCGCAGGCGAGTAATGGCATTTCTGCCAACATCGTGACCGACAGCACCGGTGCGTCGCGCCTGGTGATCAGCTCCAGCAAGACAGGCGCGGGTTCCGACCTGACCGTCAGCGGTATTGCCGGCCTTGATATCGATGGCACTCAACCGATGGGCACTAACCCTTCGGCGTCCGCTTCGGGCGCTGTCAACGGGATTGCCGTGGATGCGTCGCTGACCATCGACGGTCTGGCAGTGACCAGCAAGAGCAACACGGTAACTGGTGCAGTGAGTGGCTTGACCCTGAACCTGGCGTCTGTGAGCCCAGGTACGCCACCGGCGGCGGCGACCGTCACCGTCGCGACCAACACCACCGGCTTGCAGACGTCGATCCAGTCGTTCGTTGATTCCTACAACACCCTGATGAACACCATCAATTCCCTGTCCAAGGCGACAGCGGATGCCAATGGCAAACTGACGGTTCAGGCGGCGTTTACCGGTGACTCGATGCCGCGCGCACTGATCTCCGATATCCGCGGCGTGCTGACGGCTCCGGGGGCGGGCGGTCCATTGGCCGTGTTGTCGCAAATCGGCGTGATGACCGATCGCAACACCGGTAACCTCGCATTCGACACAACGGCGTTCAACAAGACAATGGCCACCAACGGCATGAGCGGCCAGGTGCAGCAGTTGTTCAACGGTACGGATGCTACCAATGGTCTGTTGGCGCGCATGGGCACTGCCATCAAGCCTTATGTGTCGACGGGCGGGTTGCTCGATCAGCGCAATACCAACCTGCAAAGCGTCAGCAAGAACCTTTCAAGTCAGCAGTCTGCACTGGACTTGCGTGTCGCCAACATGACCAAGACGCTGACCGCCAAATACAACGCCATGGACCTTTTGGTCGGGCAAATGAAAGCGACAGCGACGAGCATCACCTCGTTCTTCACTACCCTGAACGCCCAGAAGTCCAACAGCTAGTCATGAGCTGACGACAAAAACCCGGCTACGCATTTTGGCGTGTGCCGGGTTTTTGTCTTTTGATCTAAAGTTTTTTGGTTCGCGGACGATACACTGCTCATACGAGTCATTGTGGTAATGAGGTAGAACATGAATCCAATGTTAGCCCTTCGGCAGTATCAGAAAGTGGGTGCGCACGCCCAGACGTCCGAAGCGAGTCCGCATCGTTTGGTGCAAATGCTCATGGAGGGTGGCCTGGACCGTATCGCCCAGGCCAAAGGTGCCCTGGAGCGCAAGGACATTCCTGGCAAGTGCGTGTCGATCAGCAAGGCGATTGGCATCATCGGTGGCTTGCGTGAAGGCCTGGATCTTGAAAACTGCGCCGATACCGTGGGCGAACTCGACAGTCTTTACATCTACATGATGAAGCGCCTGGCCGAGGCGAACGTCAGCAGCGATTCGAAGATTCTCGATGAGGTCGCGGGCTTGCTTCGCACGGTGAAAGAAGGCTGGGACGGCATTGCTGAGCCAGGTCCGCAGTTCTAAGGAGATCGCCATGAGTCTTGTATTGCAGCGAATAGAACAAACTCGCGAAGCGCTGGTCGGTGCTCTGGCCGAGCGCAACTGGGAGGCCATCGGTCAATTGGACCTGGATTGCCGTTCCTGCATGGAAGACGTTTTGAGCGAGGCTTCGCTGGACGAGGAGTTACTGCGCAACAACCTTGAGGAGTTGCTGTATGTCTACAAGCAGCTGCTTGAGGTGGCGATGGGTGAGAGGCAGGCGATAGTCGATGAAATGTCTCAGATCCAGCAAGCGCGGAACGCGGCAAAGGTTTACCATCTGTTTGGATAATTAACCTCAAGTTAATCCAGATATGTGCGCCATAAATTTGACTGTGCACGGTTTTTTGACTTAACTAGTGGCTGGTTCCAGATTTCAGTCGTCTTCAGGCATAACGTGTCTGCAAGCGTCTAGCTTGCCCCAGCATTTTGGGCATTGAGTTGACTAGGGAAGTTGCTATTGCATGTGGCGTGAAACCAAAATTCTGCTGATTGATGACGATAGCGTCCGCCGCCGCGACCTGGCGGTGATTTTAAATTTTCTCGGCGAAGAAAATTTACCCTGCGGTAGCCATGACTGGCAGCAGGCTGTCGGCTCTTTGTCGTCAAGTCGTGAAGTAATCTGTGTCCTCATCGGGACGGTAAATGCTCCTGGTGCGCTTCTGGGCTTGTTAAAGACACTCTCGACCTGGGATGAGTTCCTTCCGGTTTTGTTAATGGGCGATAATTCTTCCATTGACCTGCCGGAGGACCAGCGTCGTCGAGTGCTTTCGACCCTCGAAATGCCGCCCAGCTACAGCAAGTTGCTCGACTCGCTGCACCGTGCCCAGGTCTATCGCGAGATGTACGATCAGGCCCGCGAGCGCGGTCGTCATCGCGAACCCAACCTTTTCCGCAGTCTTGTCGGCACCAGTCGGGCGATTCAACACGTCCGCCAGATGATGCAGCAAGTCGCCGATACCGATGCCAGCGTGCTGATCCTCGGTGAGTCCGGCACCGGCAAGGAAGTGGTTGCGCGCAACCTGCATTACCATTCCAAGCGCCGCGAGGCACCGTTCGTGCCGGTCAACTGCGGGGCGATCCCGGCCGAGTTGCTGGAAAGCGAATTGTTCGGTCATGAGAAGGGGGCCTTCACCGGGGCGATCACCAGCCGTGCCGGTCGATTCGAGCTGGCCAATGGTGGCACCCTGTTCCTTGATGAAATCGGCGATATGCCGCTGCCGATGCAGGTCAAGTTACTGCGCGTGTTGCAGGAGCGTACCTTCGAGCGCGTGGGCAGCAACAAGACCCAGAGCGTCGACGTGCGCATCATTGCTGCGACCCACAAGAATCTCGAAAGCATGATCGAGATCGGCACGTTCCGCGAAGACTTGTACTACCGCCTGAATGTGTTCCCGATCGAAATGGCGCCGCTGCGTGAGCGCGTCGAAGACATTCCGTTGCTGATGAACGAGCTGATCTCGCGCATGGAGCACGAGAAGCGCGGTTCAATCCGCTTCAACTCGGCGGCGATCATGTCGCTGTGCCGTCATGGCTGGCCGGGCAATGTCCGTGAGCTGGCCAACCTGGTGGAGCGCATGGCGATCATGCATCCGTACGGTGTGATCGGCGTGGTCGAGTTGCCGAAGAAGTTCCGCTACGTCGACGATGAAGACGAGCAAATGGTCGACAGTCTGCGCAGCGATCTGGAAGAGCGCGTGGCCATCAATGGTCATACGCAGGACTTCACGGCCAACGCCCTGTTGCCGCCGGAGGGCCTGGACCTGAAGGACTACCTCGGTGGTCTGGAGCAAGGGTTGATTCAGCAGGCGCTGGATGATGCCAATGGCATTGTGGCGCGCGCGGCCGAGCGCCTGCGTATTCGTCGCACCACGCTGGTGGAAAAGATGCGCAAGTACGGCATGAGCCGTCGAGATGGAGATGAGCAGGCGGATGATTGACGCCTGTTTTTCAATTCATTCATTTATAAGAAGTTTTTTTTAGGCACGGGTATTGCTACGTCCCTCGCAACGTTCCGTTTAACTGACGGTCAGCCAAGCGAGAGAGCACGATGCCCCAAGCCGCCCAGATGTCTCCTGTTCCTGATGCTTCGGGGCAACCGTCGTCCGTAGAGCAAGCGAGCCGGCTTGGCCTTGAGCAGGCATTCGCGCTGTTCAATCAGATGTCGAGCCAGTTGACCGACTCCTACAGCATGCTTGAAGCCCGGGTGACCGAGCTCAAGGGTGAACTGGCGGTGGTCAGCGCCCAACGCATGCAGGAGCTGGCGGAAAAAGAACGTCTGGCCAACCGCCTGCAAAACCTCCTTGATCTGTTACCCGGCGGTGTCATCGTCATAGACGCCCAGGGCATCGTGCGCGAAGCCAATCCGGCGGCGTGCGAGTTGCTGGGGCTGCCGCTCGAAGGTGAATTGTGGCGCCATGTCATTGCCCGTTGTTTTGCACCTCGCGAAGACGATGGTCATGAAATCTCCCTCAAGGATGGTCGGCGTCTGTCGATCGCCACGCGCTCGCTGGACGCCGAGCCCGGCCAGTTGGTGTTGCTCAACGACCTGACTGAAACCCGCCATCTGCAGGATCAACTGGCCCGCCATGAGCGTCTGTCGTCGCTGGGGCGCATGGTCGCTTCGTTGGCTCATCAGATACGCACGCCGTTGTCCGCCGCGTTGCTGTACGCCAGTCATTTGACCGAACAAGAGCTGCCGGTCGCTACCCAGCAGCGTTTTGCCGGGCGCCTCAAGGAGCGCCTGCACGAGTTGGAGCACCAGGTGCGCGACATGTTGGTCTTCGCCCGTGGCGAGTTGCCGCTGACCGACCGCGTGACGCCGGGTCAATTGATGCAGTCGTTGCGAGAGGCAGCGCTGACCCACGTGCAGGACCTGCCGATCCGCTGGCAGTGCGACAGTCATTCGGGGGAGTTGCTGTGCAATCGCGACACGCTGGTCGGAGCGATCCTCAACCTGATCGAAAACGCCATTCAGGCCAGTGCCGGTCAATTGCGCCTCAAGATTCACCTCTATACCCGCGGCAACAACCTGCGCCTGTGCGTCAGTGACAGTGGCAGCGGTATCGATGCCGCCGTTCTGGCGCGATTGGGCGAGCCCTTTTTTACCACCAAGACCACCGGCACAGGTCTTGGCCTGACCGTGGTCAAGGCAGTGGCGCGAGCTCATCAAGGAGAATTGCAGCTGCGTTCGCGGCTCGGTCGCGGCACTTGCGCACAGGTGATCCTGCCGTTGTTCAGCAGCGCTCAAGGAGCGGAGTGACACAGATGGGTATCAAGGTTCTGCTGGTCGAGGACGACCGTGCGTTACGCGAGGCACTGGCTGATACGCTATTGCTGGCGGGGCACGATTACAAGGCAGTGGGGTCAGCGGAAGAGGCGTTGGCTGCCGTCGGCAGCGAGGCTTTCAGCCTGGTGGTCAGCGACGTCAACATGCCGGGCATGGACGGCCACCAGTTGCTCGGCATGTTGCGAGCGCGGCAGCCGCAATTGCCGGTGTTGTTGATGACAGCTCACGGTGCGGTCGAGCGTGCGGTCGATGCGATGCGCCAGGGCGCAGCGGATTACCTGGTCAAGCCATTCGAGCCCAAGGCGTTGCTCGATCTGGTGGGGCGTCATGCCCTGGGCAATCTTGGCCTGACAGAGGGTGAGGGGCCGGTGGCGTTCGAGCCGGCGAGCGCGCAGTTGCTCGAGTTGGCGGCGCGGGTTGCACGCAGCGATTCCACGGTGTTGATATCGGGCGAATCGGGCACAGGCAAGGAAGTGCTGGCGCGTTACATCCATCAGCATTCTCATCGCGCCAGCCAGCCGTTCATTGCGATCAACTGCGCGGCGATCCCGGACAACATGCTCGAAGCGACATTGTTCGGTCACGAGAAGGGTTCCTTTACCGGCGCCATTGCCGCGCAAGCCGGCAAGTTCGAGCAGGCCGACGGCGGCACCCTCCTGCTCGACGAAATTTCCGAAATGCCCCTGGGGCTCCAGGCCAAATTGCTGCGCGTGCTGCAAGAACGCGAGGTTGAAAGGGTTGGGGCGCGCAAACCGATCACACTGGATATTCGCGTGGTCGCAACCACCAATCGCGACCTGGCGGGTGAGGTGGCGGCGGGGCGCTTTCGCGAAGATCTCTATTATCGCCTGTCGGTGTTTCCCCTGGCCTGGCGTCCGTTGCGCGAGCGCACCGCCGACATCCTGCCGCTGGCCGAGCGTCTGCTGTCCAAACACGTCAATAAAATGAAGCATGCGGCTGCCAGATTGTCGCCCGAGGCTCAGGCGTGCCTGATCGGTTATCCATGGCCGGGTAATGTGCGCGAGCTGGACAACGCGATTCAGCGTGCGCTGATTCTGCAGCAGGGTGGCTTGATCCAGCCACAGGATTTCTGCCTGGCCGGGTCGGTGACTTGCGCTCCATTGCCGGTATTGGCCCCGGCGGCGGTGCGTCCTGTGGAAGTCGAGTCCGAGTCGGCCGGCGCGCTGGGTGATGACCTGCGTCGCCGTGAGTTCCAGATGATCATCGATACCCTGCGCGCCGAACGCGGTCGCCGCAAGGAAGCGGCCGAGCGCCTGGGGATCAGCCCGCGAACCCTGCGCTACAAGCTGGCGCAGATGCGCGATGCCGGCATGGATGTGGAAGCCTTTTTGTTCGCGACCTGATGTGTCAGTTGGCTAACCACTCATACCGCAACGCGATCCATGTAGGAGCTGGCTTGCCAGCGAAGGCTGCGTCACGGCCACCACCGATTCGCTGGCAAGCCAGCTCCTACAGAAGTTTGCATGGAGTGCGACAAGGGCTTTTGTTCAGAGTGGCCATAGAGCTGGCACCCTTGTTGCTAACACCTCATTACCCGCCGAGTGAGTGTCAAAAAATTGCGGGTCGTCAAAGAGAGAAACCATGAGCCAAGGTATTGAATTCAATCGGTTGATGCTGGATATGCGCGCCATGCAGATGGATGCCATGTCTGCGCCGAAATCGACTGCCGTCCCTGAAGTGGCGGGTAGCAGTTTTTCCGACATGCTCGGTCAGGCCGTCAATAAAGTGAATGACACCCAACAGGCTTCCACTCAGTTGGCCAGTGCCTTCGAAATCGGCAAAAGCGGCGTCGACCTGACAGACGTGATGATTTCCTCGCAAAAGGCCAGTGTGTCATTCCAGGCGTTGACCCAGGTGCGCAACAAGCTGGTTCAGGCCTACCAGGACATCATGCAGATGCCCGTTTAAAGGACGAGATTGAGTCATGGCAGAAGCAGTCGCCGATAACGTTCCGGCCAAGGCCACACCGATAGACGGCAAGCCGCCGCTGTTCGGGTTGTCCTTCCTGGAAAACCTCTCCGAGATGACCATGTTGCGTCAGGTGGGCCTGTTGGTCGGCCTGGCTGCGAGCGTGGCGATTGGTTTTGCCGTGGTGTTGTGGTCCCAGCAACCGGACTACCGGCCTCTGTACGGCAGCCTTGCCGGCATGGACGCCAAGCAGGTCATGGAGACCCTGGCCTCCGCCGATATTCCGTACACCGTCGAACCCAATTCCGGTGCCTTGCTGGTCAAGGCCGATGACCTGTCCCGTGCGCGGCTCAAGCTCGCGGCCGCTGGTGTCACTCCCAGCGACGGCAACATCGGTTTTGAAATTCTCGACAAGGAACAGGGGCTGGGCACCAGCCAGTTCATGGAAGCGACCCGTTATCGTCGCGGCCTTGAAGGCGAACTGGCCCGCACCATTTCCAGCCTGAACAACGTCAAGGGTGCCCGCGTGCACCTGGCGATCCCGAAAAGTTCGGTGTTCGTGCGCGACGAACGCAAGCCTAGCGCTTCGGTTCTGGTTGAACTCTATTCCGGTCGCTCCCTGGAGCCGGGCCAGGTCGTGGCCATCATCAACCTGGTGGCGACCAGCGTTCCCGAGCTCAGCAAGTCGCAGATCACTGTCGTCGACCAGAAGGGCAACCTCCTCTCGGATCAAGCGGAAAACTCCGAACTGACCATGGCCGGCAAGCAGTTCGACTACAGCCGTCGCATGGAAAGCATGCTCACCCAGCGTGTGCACAACATCCTGCAGCCGGTGCTGGGCAATGATCGTTACAAGGCCGAAGTTTCGGCCGACGTGGATTTCAGCGCCGTCGAGTCGACTTCCGAGCAGTTCAATCCGGACCAGCCTGCCCTGCGCAGCGAACAGTCGGTCAACGAACAGCGTACCGCCAGCAACGGCCCGCAAGGTGTGCCGGGAGCGTTGAGCAACCAACCGCCGTCGCCGGCCTCAGCGCCGCAAACCACCGGTGGCGCCACCGCGTCGGCCGGCATGGTGCAGCCAGGCCAGCCGCTGATCGATGCCAACGGCCAGCAAATCATGGATCCGGCCACCGGCCAGCCAATGCTCGCACCGTACCCGGCGGACAAGCGTCAACAATCGACCAAGAACTTCGAACTCGACCGTTCCATCAGCCATACCAAACAGCAGCAGGGCCGATTGAATCGCCTGTCTGTGTCGGTCGTCGTTGATGACCAGGTCAAGATCAACCCGGCCAATGGCGAAACTACCCGTGCGCCGTGGAGCGCAGATGAATTGGCGCGCTTCACTCGCCTGGTTCAGGACGCGGTCGGTTTCGATGCCAGCCGTGGTGACAGTGTCAGCGTAATCAACATGCCGTTCTCTGCCGAGCGCGGTGAGGTGATTGCCGATATTCCGTTCTACTCCCAGCCGTGGTTCTGGGACATCGTCAAGCAAGTGCTGGGTGTGCTGTTCATTCTGGTGCTGGTATTCGGTGTCCTGCGTCCGGTGCTCAACAACATCACCGGTGGCGGCAAAGGCAAGCAGTTGGCTGGTATCGGTAGCGACGTCGAGTTGGGCGGCATGGGCGGTCTGGATGGCGAGTTGGCCAACGATCGCGTCAGCCTCGGCGGTCCGCAAAGCATTCTGCTACCGAGCCCGAGCGAAGGCTATGACGCTCAGTTGAACGCAATCAAGAGTCTGGTGGCAGAAGATCCGGGCCGTGTGGCCCAGGTCGTGAAAGAGTGGATTAACGCAGATGAGTGATAACCGAGCCGTTGCCGCCAAACTGTCCAAGGTCGACAAGGCCGCAATCCTGTTGCTGTCCCTGGGCTCAACCGACGCCGCCCAGGTGCTGCGCCACATGGGGCCTAAAGAGGTCCAGCGCGTGGGTGTGGCCATGGCCCAGATGGGGAATGTGCACCGCGAGCAGGTCGAGCAGGTGATGAGCGAGTTCGTCGATATCGTCGGCGACCAGACCAGCCTGGGCGTCGGCTCCGACGACTATGTGCGCAAAATGCTCACCCAGGCCCTGGGCGAAGACAAGGCCAACGGCCTGATCGACCGCATCCTGCTCGGTGGCAACACCAGCGGCCTCGACAGCCTGAAGTGGATGGAACCGCGCGCCGTCGCCGATGTGATCCGTTATGAGCACCCGCAAATCCAGGCAATCGTGGTGGCGTATCTCGATCCGGATCAGGCCGGTGAAGTACTTGGCAACTTCGATCACAAGGTTCGACTGGACATCATCCTGCGGGTCTCCTCGCTGAACACCGTACAGCCAGCGGCCCTGAAAGAACTCAACCAGATTCTCGAGAAGCAGTTCTCCGGCAACTCGAATGCCTCGCGCACCACCCTGGGCGGTATCAAGCGTGCGGCCGACATCATGAACTTCCTCGACAGCTCGATCGAAGGCCAGTTGATGGATTCGATTCGCGAAGTCGACGAAGACCTGTCCGGTCAGATCGAAGACCTCATGTTCGTCTTCAACAACCTGGCCGACGTCGACGACCGCGGGATCCAGGCACTGTTGCGCGAAGTGTCTTCCGACGTGCTGGTACTGGCCCTCAAGGGTTCGGACGAAGGCGTCAAGGAGAAGATCTTCAAAAACATGTCCAAGCGTGCGGCCGAACTGTTGCGCGACGACCTGGAAGCCAAAGGCCCGGTGCGCGTCAGCGACGTGGAAACCGCGCAGAAGGAAATCCTCACCATCGCCCGCCGTATGGCCGAAGCCGGAGAAATCGTTCTCGGCGGCAAGGGCGGCGAGGAAATGATCTAACACCATGGTCAAGAATGATGATGCACCCACTGACCTGATCCGGGCCAGGGATGTCGGTGGCTTCGAGTCCTGGGCACTGCCCAGTTTCGATCCGCCGGAACCTGAGCCAGAACCTGCGCCGGAACCCGAGCCGCCGGAGATGGAGGAAGTGCCGCTGGAGGAAGTCCAGCCACTGACTCTCGAAGAGCTCGAAAGCATTCGCCAGGAAGCCTACAACGAAGGCTTCGCGGTGGGTGAGAAGGAAGGTTTCCACAGCACCACGCTCAAGGTCCGCCAGGAAGCCGAAGTGGCCCTGACGGCCAAGATTGCGGCGCTGGAGCAGTTGATGGCCCATCTGTTCGAGCCCATCGCCGAGCAGGACACCGAGATCGAAAAGTCCCTGGTCGACCTCGTGCAACACATCACCAAACAGGTGATCCAGCGCGAACTGGCCATTGACTCGACGCAGATCGAACACGTCATGCGTGATGCCCTCAAGCTCTTGCCTTTGGGCGTGGGCAATGTGCGCCTGTACATCAATCCGCAGGATTTCGAACAGGTCAAAGCCCTTCGCGAACGCCATGAAGAAACCTGGCGCATCGTCGAGGACGAGTCGTTGTTGCCCGGCGGTTGTCGGGTCGAGACAGAACACAGCCGCATCGACGCCACGGTCGAAACCCGCGTTGCGCGGGTGATGGACAAGCTGTTCGATCAGTTGCACGAGCAGTCCTTGCACCCGGCCGCACCGGACTTGAGCCTGGAGTTGCCGATCGACAGCAAACCGGCTACCGCGCCAGAACCGGATGCGCCTGATGCGCCTTGAACGCACCAGTTTCGCCAAACGCCTGGGCAGTTACGCCGAGGCGACTGAACTGGCCGGAGCGCCGATCCTTGAGGGCCGCTTGCTGCGCATGGTCGGCCTGACCCTCGAAGCCGAAGGCCTGCGCGCCGCCATGGGCAGCCGCTGCATGGTCATCAACGACGACAGTTATCACCCGGTGCAGGTTGAGGCCGAAGTGATGGGCTTCTCCGGCAGCAAGGTCTTTCTGATGCCGGTCGGCAGTGTCGCCGGCATCGCGCCCGGTGCGCGCGTGGTTCCCTTGGCCGATACCGGCCGCCTGCCCATGGGCATGAGCATGCTCGGGCGGGTGCTCGATGGCGCCGGTCGTGCACTGGACGGCAAGGGCGGGATGAAGGCCGAAGACTGGGTGCCGATGGATGGCCCGACCATCAACCCGCTCAAGCGTGAGCCGATCAGCGAACCGCTGGACGTGGGCATCCGTTGCATCAACGGCATGTTGACGGTCGGTCGCGGCCAACGGCTCGGCCTGTTCGCCGGCACCGGTGTCGGTAAATCGGTGTTGCTGGGCATGATGACGCGCTTTACCGAGGCCGACATTATCGTCGTCGGTCTGATCGGTGAGCGGGGTCGTGAAGTTAAAGAGTTCATCGAGCATATTCTCGGTGAAGAAGGGCTCAAGCGTTCAGTGGTGGTGGCATCCCCGGCGGACGATGCGCCGCTGATGCGTCTGCGCGCCGCCATGTACTGCACGCGCATCGCCGAATATTTCCGCGACAAGGGCAAGAATGTCCTGTTGCTCATGGACTCCCTGACCCGTTTCGCCCAGGCCCAGCGGGAAATCGCCCTGGCCATCGGCGAGCCGCCGGCGACCAAGGGTTATCCACCATCGGTGTTCGCCAAGCTGCCGAAACTGGTGGAGCGGGCCGGCAACGCGGAGAAGGGCGGTGGTTCGATCACCGCGTTCTACACCGTGTTGTCCGAAGGGGATGACCAGCAGGACCCGATTGCCGACTCGGCGCGGGGCGTGCTCGACGGACACATCGTGTTGTCCCGGCGCCTGGCCGAGGAAGGGCATTACCCGGCCATTGATATCGAGGCGTCCATCAGCCGGGTCATGCCGGCGGTGGTATCGCCGGAACACATGGCCCGCGCACAGTACTTCAAGCAACTGTGGTCGCGTTATCAGCAAAGCCGCGACCTGATCAGTGTTGGCGCCTATGTCGCCGGCGGCGATCGCGAGACCGACCTGGCGATTTCCCTGCAACCGCAATTGGTCAAGTACCTGCGCCAAGGCCTTAACGACAGCATTAGCCTGGGCGAAAGCGAAGCGTATCTCGCCTCGATATTCGCGCCCGCGGCGGGCGGATAAGCGGTCATGGCCCTGAGTCGGGCGGGACGGCTGGCGCCGGTGGTGGAAATGGCCGAAAAGGCCGAGAAAACCGCAGTCCAGCGCCTGGGGCATTTTCAAGGACAGGTTCGCCTGGCGGAAAGTAAACTCGCCGACCTCGAAGCCTTTCGTCTCGACTATCAGGAACAATGGATCGTGCGCGGCAGTGGCGGTGTCTCGGGCCAATGGTTGCTGGGTTATCAGGGCTTTCTCGCGCAACTGGGCACGGCCATCGACCAGCAGCGGCAAAGCCTGGCCTGGCATCAGAACAACCTGAACAAGGCCCGGGAAACCTGGCAGCAGGCATTCGCCCGGGTCGAAGGTTTGCGCAAGCTGGTTCAACGCTATGCCGATGAGGCGCGGGCGCTTGAAGACAGGCGCGAACAGAAATTGCTGGATGAATTGTCCCAGCGCTTGCCGCGGCAGGATCACCTGTAGGAGCGAGCTCGCTCGCGATGAATCCGGGAGCACCGCGGGGTGTCAGGTTTCCCGCGTCATCGTTGACGACCATCGCGAGCGAGCTCGCTCCTACGACGAAAGCGATCTCGCTGACGCCACATATTTCCAGCCTTGCCCCAACCCCTACCAACTGCTAAACCTTGTACAAGCAGGTTTATCAATGACAAGGAAGCCATGACATGTCAGTTGTTACAGAAGTCTCACCCGATGGGCAAAAGCTGACGATATCGATCAGAGGACGATTCGATTTCGCCAAGCATCAGGAATTTCGTGAGTCTTATGAGCGCGCCGACGGCAAGTTGCCGAGTTCGATAGTCGTCGATTTGAAAGACGCGACCTATCTGGACAGCTCGGCCCTGGGCATGCTGCTCTTGCTGCGTGATCATGCCGGTGGCGACGACTCTGATGTGCGCGTCGTCAACAGCAGTACCGACGTGCGCAAAATCCTCGCCATCTCCAACTTCGACAAGCTGTTCGACATCAGTTGATTGCCATGCAGCCACTGGAGCCGCTGACGATCCTGATTGCCGAGGACAGCGCCGCCGATCGCATGTTGTTGTCGAGCATCCTGCGTCGCCAGGGGCACGAAGTGCTGACGGCGGCCAACGGCGCCGAAGCGGTCGACACGTTTCGCCAGCAACAACCGCACCTGGTGTTGATGGATGCGATGATGCCGGTCATGGACGGCTTCGAGGCGGCCCGGCAAATCAAGGCCCTGGCCGGGGAAACCCTGGTGCCGATCATCTTCCTCACCTCGTTGTCCGAAAGCGAAGCCCTGGCCCGTTGTCTGGAGGTTGGCGGTGACGACTTTCTGGCGAAACCCTATAACCAGGTGATTCTCGCCGCCAAGATCAAGGCAATGGATCGCTTGCGGCGCCTGCAGGATACCGTGCTGCAACAGCGTGACCAGATCGCCAGGCATCACGACTACCTGCTCAATGAGCAGCGCGTGGCCAAGGCTGTTTTCGACAAGGTGGCGCACTCGGGCTGCCTGAATGCCGCTCCGAATATCCGTTATCTGCAATCGCCCTATGCGCTGTTCAACGGCGACCTGCTGCTGGCCGCGTTCACGCCGGCCGGAGACATGCACGTGCTGCTGGGTGACTTTACCGGCCACGGCTTGCCAGCGGCGGTGGGCGCCATGCCCTTGGCCGAAGTCTTTTACGGGATGACCGCCAAGGGCTACGGCCTGGCAGAAACCCTGCGCGAGATGAATGCCAAGCTCAAGCGCATCCTGCCGGTGGACATGTTCTGTTGTGCCACGTTGTTGTGCCTGAGTTTTCAGCGTCGTTCGGTGGAAGTCTGGAACGGCGGAATGCCGGACGGTTACCTGCATCGCATTGCCAGTGGCGAGCGCACGCCTCTGCCGGCGCGGCATCTGCCTTTGGGGGTGCTGAGCCCGGAATCCTTCGATGAGCGTACCGATGTGTTTCCCATGGCGCTCGGGGATCGGGTGTTTCTCCTGTCCGATGGTGTGATCGACACCTGCGACGCCAATGATCAGTTGTTTGGCGTACAGCGATTGCAGCAGGTGTTTGCCGCCAATCGCCAGCCGGATGCGCTGTTCGAAGAAATCGAGCGGGCGCTGCGTCATTTCGGCGGAGAAGCGCGCGACGATATCAGCATGGTCGAAATCAGCCTGCTGGAGCCGGCGCAGATCACCCCACCGGCGTTGGTCTACTCCGACAGCGGCCAGTCTTGTCCGCTGGACTGGTCGGTGAGTTTCGAGTTTCGCGCCGCCACGCTCAAGCGTTTCAATCCGTTACCCTATCTGTTGCAGTTGCTGCTTGAAGTTCATGGCCTTCGGGCTCAGAGCGGTGCGCTCTACAGCGTGCTGGCGGAGCTCTATTCCAATGCGCTGGAGCATGGCGTACTGGGGCTGGATTCGAACCTCAAACGCAATGCCTCGGGTTTTGCGCGATATTATCAGGAGCGCAATACCCGGCTCGACGGGCTTGAAGAAGGCTATGTTCGGTTACATTTGCAGGTGGCGCCAACAGACGACGGCGGTTGCCTGACGATTCACATCGAAGACAGCGGCAAGGGTTTCGATGTCGAGCGGGTGATGGCAAGGCCTGTGGACGATATCCGCCTGTCGGGACGTGGGGTCAGTCTGATCCGCCAGTTGGGACGTAATGCCCGCTGGACCGACGATGGTCGAAGTGCACGCGTGGAGTTTGTCTGGGAGGCTCAGGCATAATCCGCGCATTCTTGATCAAGGAGTGAACAAGTGGACGACACACATGTGGATCGCGCCGCACTGAGTGCATTGCAGGAAGTGATGGAAGATGGCTATCCGGATCTGCTGGATGTCTTTCTTGCGGACTCCGAAGGGCGCCTGAAAGTCCTGAGAACGGCTGAGAGTGCCGCACTGCTTGCTGAAACCGCCCATAGCTTCAAAGGCAGCTGCAGCAACATGGGCGCACTCAGGCTGACCGAGCTATGCCATCAACTTGAGCAGCAGGCCAAAAACTCGCCCTGCGCCGCCGTTCAGGAACTGATTCGCGAAATCGATCGCGAGTTCGCCGGTATCCGGCCTCTGTACGAAGCTGAACGACAGCGTTGCCCGGCGAAAATCTGAGCATTCGCTGCACTTGCTCTCCTTCGAGTGAAACTGGCTCGACCCTTGCAGTTAATTCATCCAACTGTACTTACGAGCCCCGTGCAGCGGAGACCTTTTCATGCCCGTTACCCCCAATATTCTGCTTCAGGCCTCCAGGCAGGCCAAGGCTCAGGCCGCCTCCGCCAATCCTCCGGCGCTGGCCGCTGAGCCCGGGGACAAGGCCGCAAGCTTCGCTCATGTCTATGCCAATCAGGCCCAGAACAAGCCCAATGCGTCGGCGGATGCCTCGGTCAAGCCGAGTCGCGACAAAACCTCTGATGTCGCCGGAAAAAAAGACGCTGGCGACGACAAATCTGCCGCCGGGGAACCGGTGGTTGCCGATGGCGGCAAATCCTTGCCTGCCGACCCGCCGGTGCAGGCTGACGACAAGTCCGCCGACGATGATGCGTCAGGTGCCGGCCAGGCTTCGGTCGTTGATGACGCACCGCTCGATCCGGCGCTTGATCCCTCATTGCAGCAAGCCCTGCAGCCAGTAGTGCTGGCGCCGGCACCGGCCGCACCCGCCGTGGCTGACACCGTGCAACCTGCCGTTGAAGCGCCGGTTGCCGCAACAGCCACGGCTTCGACTCCAGCCGTTCCGGCGCTGGCCATTGCCGATGGCGATTTCGATCCCTCGACCGATCCTCTTGATGCATTGCCGGCGGTGCGCCTGGCGATGGAGCAGAGCGGTCACGTATCGGCTTCCAGTCAGG
Organism: Pseudomonas sp. GW821-FHT01C01; assembly: GCF_059422645.1. Lineage (NCBI taxonomy): Bacteria > Pseudomonadati > Pseudomonadota > Gammaproteobacteria > Pseudomonadales > Pseudomonadaceae > Pseudomonas > Pseudomonas sp. GW821-FHT01C01. Next base: position 81,462 of record NZ_JBWKXF010000009.1, read on the forward strand.
CGCAGCCCAAGACTGCTCCGACACAGGCGCAAGCCCAGGCTGACGGTGAGCTGACATCAACGCAAAACTTTGCCGCCGGCATGGCGACCATGCTGGATGTTCAGGCCGACAAGAACAGCACCAGCCAGGGCGACGACAAGGCTTTCAGCGGGTTGATCGATGACGGTCTGAAGGACCTCAAATCCGCCAGCAGCGACACCCGTGTCGATGATTTCGCCAACCGTCTGGCCGCGCTGACCCAGGCGGCCACACCGAAGACCGCCAATGCCTTGCCGGTGAACCAGCCGATCGCCATGCACCAGAGCGGCTGGACCGAAGAAGTGGTGAACCGGGTCATGTACCTGTCCAGCGCCAATCTCAAGGCCGCGGACATCCAATTGCAGCCCGCTGAACTCGGGCGTCTGGACATCCGGGTGAACATGGTTCCCGACCAGCAGACCCAGGTCACGTTCATGAGTGCGCATCCGGGTGTCCGTGAAGCGCTGGACGGTCAGGTGCATCGCTTGCGCGACATGTTTGCGCAGCAGGGCATGGGGCAGGTCGATGTCAATGTTTCGGACCAGTCCCGTGGTTCGCAGCAAGGGCAGGAACAAGCCCGACAAAGTCAAAGCGGGCGGACCAGCGCCAGCGGCGGTCGCCTCGATTCAATGGATGACGACACGGCCCCGGGCATCGCCGAGGTGGCTGCCAATACCACCAGCGTGATCGGCTCCAGTGCGGTCGATTACTACGCCTGATCAAACGCAAAACCCCCTGTAGGAGCGAGCTTGCTCGCGATGATCGTTAGCGATAACGCGTGTTTACTGGCTAAACGCGGCGCTCTTGAATTCATCGCGAGCAAGCTCGCTCCTACATGGCATAACACTTGCTCTTGCCTTGCCGTGCGACTGTGAAAACCCGAATAGTGACGGATTATTGGCATGGCGAAGAGCGACGCAGCAGTGAAAGACCCCGCAACCAAAGGCAAACTCAAGCTGATTATCTTGATCGTGGTGGCCCTGCTGCTGGCGATCGGTGTGTCCGTGGGGGCGACCTGGTACTTCATGCACAGCGCTCAGAGCAAGCCTGCCGCCGCCGTGACGGAAACCGCTCCCGTCGGCAAGCAGCCAGCGATTTTCGAGTCGATGGCGCCGGCTTTCGTGGCCAATTTCAACCAGAACGGTCGCCAGCGCTACATGCAAGTGAGCATCACCATGCTCGCCCGTAACCAGGCGGATCTGGATGCACTCAAGGTCCACATGCCGGTCATCCGCAATAACCTGGTCATGCTGTTCTCCGGGCAGGACTTTGCGACCCTCGCGTCACCAGTCGGTCAGGAAATGCTGCGGCAGAAGGCCACCGCCAGCGTGCAGGAAGTGGCGCAGAAAGAGCTCGGCAAAGTGGTGATCGAACAGTTGCTTTTCACTAATTTCGTACTGCAGTAGGAACACGACATGGCCGTGCAGGACCTGCTGTCCCAGGATGAGATCGACGCGCTGTTGCATGGCGTCGACGATGGTCTGGTACAGACCGAAAACGCTGCCGAACCCGGCACCGTCAAAAGCTACGACCTGACCAGCCAGGATCGCATCGTCCGTGGACGCATGCCGACTCTGGAAATGATCAACGAGCGTTTCGCCCGCTATACCCGCATCAGCATGTTCAACATGCTGCGTCGCTCGGCAGACGTGGCGGTCGGCGGCGTGCAGGTGATGAAGTTCGGCGAATACGTGCACTCGCTGTACGTGCCGACCAGTCTCAACCTGGTCAAGATCAAACCCTTGCGCGGCACGGCGCTGTTCATCCTCGACGCCAAGCTGGTATTCAAGCTGGTGGACAACTTCTTCGGCGGTGACGGCCGGCACGCAAAGATCGAGGGACGTGAATTCACGCCGACCGAACTGCGTGTTGTGCGCATGGTGCTGGAGCAGGCGTTCGTCGATTTGAAGGAAGCCTGGCAGGCGATCATGGAAGTCAACTTCGAGTACATCAACTCGGAAGTGAACCCGGCCATGGCCAACATCGTCGGCCCGAGCGAAGCCATTGTGGTGTCGACCTTCCACATCGAACTCGATGGCGGTGGCGGCGACCTGCACGTGACCATGCCGTACTCGATGATCGAGCCCGTGCGCGAAATGCTCGACGCCGGCTTCCAGTCGGACCTCGACGATCAGGATGAGCGCTGGGTCAACGCCTTGCGCCAGGACGTGCTCGACGTCGACGTGCCGATCGGTGCGACGGTGGCTCGTCGTCAGTTGCGCCTGCGCGACATCCTGCACATGCAGCCGGGGGATGTGATCCCGGTCGAGATGCCGGAAGAAATGATCATGCGCGCCAACGGCGTGCCGGCCTTCAAGGTCAAGATGGGCTCGCACAAGGGCAACCTGGCGTTGCAAGTGATCGAGCCGATCGAGCGCCGTTGACCGGCGCTCGTACCCATTCGCGATTAACCGAATTCTGAACTTTTGCTCGCCGAGGACACTGACAATATGAACACGCAAGACGACCAGGCTTTGGCCGATGAGTGGGCCGCGGCCCTGGAAGAAACCGGTGATGCCGGGCAGGCCGATATCGACGCCTTGCTGGCAGCCGATTCCGGCAGTTCCGCGTCCAACCGTCTGCCAATGGAAGAGTTCGGCAGCGTGCCGAAAAACAACGATCCGGTCAGCCTCGAAGGCCCGAACCTGGACGTGATCCTCGACATCCCGGTGTCGATTTCAATGGAAGTGGGCAGCACCGACATCAACATCCGCAACCTGCTGCAACTGAACCAGGGTTCGGTGATCGAGCTTGATCGTCTGGCCGGTGAGCCGCTGGACGTGCTGGTCAACGGAACGCTCATCGCCCATGGCGAAGTGGTGGTGGTCAACGAGAAGTTCGGCATCCGCCTGACGGACGTGATCAGCCCAAGCGAACGCATCAAGAAGCTGCGCTGAGTGAAAAAGGTTCTGGGGGCTTTGCTGGGTGCCGCGTTGGCCATGCCGATCAGCGTGCTGGCGACCGAACCGGTTGCCACGGCGACCACGGTCGCTGTGCCGGCGGTGAGCAGTGGCGCGGCTGGCCAACTGACGCAACTGGTGTTCGGCTTATTGCTGGTGCTGGGGCTGATCTTCCTCCTCGCCTGGTTGCTGCGTCGGGTCCAGCAGGCCGGGCCGGCTGGTAAAGGGCAGGTGATCGAGATTGTCGGCTCCCGCGCGCTGGGGCCTCGCGACCGCCTGATGCTGGTGCAGGTCGGAAACGAACAGATTCTGTTGGGCCTGAGCCCTGGCAGCATCACTGCGCTGCACGTTCTCAAGGAGCCGGTGCAAGTGCCGAGTACCGAGAAGCCGACGCCGGAGTTTGCACAGCGCCTGCTGGAGATGCTGGGTAAAGATCAGAAGGATAAGAAGTAATGGGTGCGCTACGCATCGTCTTGACGCTGGCCCTGATGCTGGTTGCGCCGCTGGCATACGCCGCCGATCCGCTGTCGATCCCGGCGATCACCCTGGGCACCAATGCGCAGGGTGCGCAGGAATATTCGGTCAGCCTGCAAATCCTGCTGATCATGACCGCGCTGAGTTTTATCCCGGCGTTTGTCATGCTGATGACCAGTTTCACCCGGATCATCATTGTCTTCTCGATCCTGCGCCAGGCCCTGGGCCTGCAACAGACGCCATCGAACCAGATCCTCACCGGCATGGCGCTGTTCCTGACCCTGTTCATCATGGCACCGGTGTTCGACCGGGTGAACCAGGATGCCTTGCAGCCGTATCTGGCGGAAAAACTGACGGCTCAGGATGCGGTCGCCAAGGCGCAGGTGCCAATCAAGGATTTCATGCTCGCCCAGACCCGCACCAGCGACCTGGAACTGTTCATGCGCCTGTCCAAGCGCACTGACATTGCGACGCCGGATCAGGCTCCGTTGACCATCCTGGTGCCGGCTTTCGTGACTTCCGAGCTGAAAACGGCGTTCCAGATCGGCTTCATGATCTTCATTCCGTTCCTGATCATCGACCTGGTCGTGGCCAGCGTGTTGATGGCCATGGGTATGATGATGCTTTCGCCGTTGATCATTTCCCTGCCGTTCAAGATCATGTTGTTCGTGTTGGTCGATGGCTGGGCGCTGATCATCGGCACGCTGGCCAGCAGCTTCGGCGGTGTCTCGCCATGACGCCTGAAGTCGCCGTCGATATCTTCCGCGAAGCGCTGTGGCTGACCACCATGATGGTAGCGGTGCTGGTGATTCCGAGTCTGTTGGTGGGGCTGCTGGTGGCGATGTTCCAGGCCGCTACCCAGATCAACGAACAGACCCTGAGCTTTTTGCCGCGTCTGTTGGTGATGCTGGTGACATTGATCGTCGGCGGCCCGTGGCTGGTGCAGACCTTCATGGATTACATCCTGCAGCTGTACGGCAGCATTCCTCAGGTCATTGGCTAAACCATGTCACTGCTTGCGCTGACCGATACGCAGATCAGCACCTGGGTGGCGACGTTCATGTTGCCGCTGTTTCGCGTCGGCTCCTTGCTGATGGTCATGCCGGTGTTTGGCACGACCCTGCTGCCTCGGCGCATTCGCCTGTATTTCGCCTTGGCCATTACCGTGGTCATCGCGCCGGGCCTGCCGCCGATGCCCCCGGTGAGTGCGCTGGATTTGAGCGGGCTGATGCTGATTGCCGAGCAAATCCTCATCGGTGCGGTAATGGGCTTCGCCTTGCAGTTGTTCTTCCAGGCCTTTGTGGTGGCCGGGCAAATCGTCGCTATTCAGATGGGCATGGGCTTCGCCTCCATGATCGACCCGGCCAACGGCGTATCGACGGCGGTGATCGGGCAGTTTTTCACCATGCTGGTGACGCTGCTGTTCCTGTCCATGAACGGTCATTTGGTGGTGTTCGAGATCCTCACCGAGAGTTTCACCACGTTGCCGGTGGGTGGCGGCTTGATGGTCAATCACTACTGGGAACTGGCCGGCAAGCTCGGCTGGGTACTCGGCTCGGCGTTGTTGCTGGTGCTACCGGCGATCACCGCGTTGCTGGTGGTCAACATCGCGTTTGGCGTCATGACCCGGGCGGCGCCGCAACTCAATATTTTCTCTGTCGGCTTCCCGCTGATTCTGGTGCTTGGGCTGTTCATCGTCTGGGTCGGGCTGGCGGACATTCTCAATCAGTATCAACCGCTGGCCTCCGAGGCCTTGCAGTTTTTACGCGAAATGGCACGGGCAAGCTGAGTCATGGCTGAGAGCGAAAGCGGTCAGGACAAAACAGAAGACCCCACGGAGAAGCGCAAGCAGGACTCTCGTGAAAAGGGTGAGATAGCACGGTCCAAGGAGCTCAACACCCTGGCGATCATGCTGGTCGGTGCCTCGGCGTTGCTGATTTTTGGCGGCGCCATGGCGCAGGACATGATGGAGCTGATGCGCATCAACTTCTCGCTGCCGCGGGAGGTGATTCTGGATCAGCGCTCCATGGCGACCTATCTGATGCGCTCGGGGCAAATTGCCCTGTGGTCGATCCAGCCAGTAATGATCACGTTGGTGCTGGCGGCCATCATCGGCCCGATTTCCCTGGGCGGCTGGCTGTTCGCGGCGAGTTCCATGGCACCCAAGTTCAGCCGCTTGAACCCCGGTCCCGGCCTCAAGCGCATGTTCTCCACCAAGTCGCTGGTCGAACTGCTCAAGGCCCTGGCCAAGTTCATCATCATTCTGTTCGTGGCGCTGGCGGTATTGTCGTCGGACATCGATGACCTGCTGCGCATCGCCCATGAGCCCCTGGACATGGCGATCATTCACAGCCTGCAAGTCGTAGGCTGGAGCACCTTGTGGATGGCTTGCGGGCTGATCCTCATTGCTGTGGTGGACGTGCCGGTGCAGCTCTGGGAAAGCCACAAAAAACTGCTGATGACCAAGCAGGAAGTGCGTGACGAGCATAAGGATCAAGAGGGGCGACCGGAGGTCAAGCAGCGGATTCGACAGCTGCAGCGCGAGATGTCCCAGCGGCGGATGATGGCCGCGATCCCCGAGGCCGATGTGGTCATCACCAACCCGACCCACTACGCCGTGGCCCTCAAGTACGATCCGGAAAAGGGCAGTGCGCCGGTGTTGCTGGCCAAGGGCAGTGACTTCCTGGCCCTGAAGATCCGTGAGATCGCGGTGGCCAACGAGATCCTGCTGCTGGAGTCGCCGGCGTTGGCACGTTCGATCTACTACTCCACCGAGCTTGAGCAGGAAATTCCCGGCGGGCTCTATCTGGCAGTCGCGCAGGTGCTGGCTTACGTTTATCAGATTCGACAGTACCGGGCGGGCAAGGGTAAACGACCGGATCCGCTCAAGGATGACCTGCCGATTCCGCCGGATTTGCGCCGCGATTCCTGAGTTTGTAGCAGCTGCCGAGCCCGCGAGGCTGCGTTCGAGGACGCAGTCCTCGCCGGGAACTAACGACTGCTGCGCAGCCGAACGCAGCCTCGCGGGCTCGGCAGCTGCTACGGATGACTCACGCGCTCATTTCGTTGACAGACCCCTCTATCTGGCAGTCGCGCAGGTGCTGGCTTACGTTTATCAGATTCGACAGTACCGGGCGAGCAAGGGTAAACGACCGATTCCGCCGGATCTACGCTGCGATTCCTGAGTTTGTAGCAGCTGCCGAGCCCGCGAGGCTGCGTTCGAGGACGCAGTCCTCGCCGGGAACCGACGACTGCTGCGCAGCCTCGCGGGCTCGGCAGCTGCTACGGATGATTCACGCGCTCATTTCGTTGATAGACCCCTCTATTTCAAACCCCGCAAAAGTTGGAAAGCTTCTTGCAGTAGCCGCTCTGCGCCTGCTTCAGGCGTCAAAAGTTTGCTTTAAAGGAACGGGGAAAACCGGTGGATCGCTCTCAGTTAATCAACAGTGCCCGCAGCAACATTGCCGACCTCAGTCGAGGCAATCTGGGCGTGCCGCTGTTGCTGCTGGTCATGCTGGCGATGATGATGTTGCCGGTGCCGCCGTTCCTGCTGGACGTGTTCTTCACCTTCAACATTGCGCTGTCCATCGTCGTGCTGCTGGTCTGCGTCTACGCCTTGCGGCCGCTGGATTTCGCGGTGTTCCCGACCATTCTGCTGGTGGCGACGCTGTTGCGCCTGGCATTGAACGTGGCCTCCACGCGGGTGGTCATGCTCCATGGCCAGGATGGTCACGCCGCTGCCGGTAAGGTGATCCAGGCGTTCGGTGAGGTGGTGATCGGCGGTAACTACGTGGTCGGTATCGTGGTTTTCGCGATTTTGATGATCATCAACTTCGTCGTGGTGACCAAGGGTGCGGGGCGGATTTCCGAGGTGAGCGCGCGTTTCACCCTCGATGCGATGCCCGGCAAGCAAATGGCGATCGACGCCGACCTCAACGCCGGACTGATCGATCAGGCCCAGGCCAAGGCCCGCCGTTCGGAAGTCGCGCAGGAAGCCGAGTTCTACGGCTCCATGGACGGTGCCAGCAAATTCGTCCGGGGTGACGCCATTGCCGGCCTGTTGATCCTGTTCATCAACCTGATCGGCGGCATGGCGGTCGGTATCTTCCAGCACAACATGAACTTCGCCGACGCCGGCAAGGTGTATGCGCTGTTGACCATCGGTGACGGTTTGGTGGCGCAATTGCCATCACTGTTGTTATCGACAGCGGCCGCGATCATGGTGACCCGTGCTTCCGGTTCGGAAGACATGGGCAAGCAAATCAATCGCCAAATGTTCGCCTCGCCCAAGGCGCTGGCGGTGGCGGCAGGCTTGATGGCGGTCATGGGCCTGGTGCCCGGCATGCCGCACTTCTCGTTCCTGAGCATGGCGGCCCTGGCGGCCGGTGGCGCCTACCTGTTCTGGAAAAAGCAGAACGTCGCCAAGGTTCAGGCCCTGCAAGAGGTCAAGCGCCAGCAGGAACTGCTGCCGTCGCCGGCTCGTGCCCAGGAAACCAAGGAGCTTGGCTGGGATGACGTGACGCCAATCGACATGATCGGCCTGGAAGTGGGTTATCGCCTGATTCCGTTGGTGGACCGCAACCAGGGCGGCCAGTTGCTGGCGCGGATCAAGGGGGTGCGCAAGAAGCTGTCCCAGGACCTCGGCTTCCTGATGCCGACGGTGCATATCCGCGACAACCTCGACCTGGCACCGAGTGCCTATCGCCTGACCCTCATGGGGGTGATCCTGGCCGAAGCGGAGATTTATCCGGATCGCGAACTGGCGATCAACCCGGGACAGGTCTACGGTACGCTCAACGGTATTACCGCCAAAGATCCGGCTTTCGGTCTGGAGGCGGTCTGGATCGAAATCAGCCAGCGTGCGCAGGCGCAATCGCTCGGTTATACGGTGGTCGATGCCAGTACAGTAGTGGCCACTCATTTGAACCAGATACTTTACAAGCATTCCAGTGAGCTGATCGGTCACGAAGAAGTACAGCAACTCATGCAATTGCTGGCCAAAAGCTCGCCGAAACTGGCCGAGGAGCTGGTGCCGGGCGTGGTTTCGCTGTCGCAGTTGCTCAAGGTGCTGCAAGCGTTGTTGGCCGAACAAGTGCCTGTGCGCGATATCCGCAGCATTGCCGAGGCCATCGCCAACAATGCCGCCAAGAGTCAAGATACCGCCGCGCTGGTGGCTGCCGTGCGGGTTGGCGTATCCCGTGCAATCGTCCAAAGCATTGTAGGCACTGAGTCGGAGCTGCCAGTAATCACGCTGGAGCCAAGGTTGGAACAGATATTGCTCAATAGTCTGCAAAAGGCAGGACAAGGCTCGGAAGAGGGCGTTCTGCTGGAGCCAAGCATGGCTGAGAAGTTGCAACGCTCGTTGATCGACGCGGCGCAGCGCCAGGAGATGCAGGGTCAGCCGGTGATTCTGCTGGTGGCCGGTCCGGTTCGCGCGATGCTCTCGCGATTTGGCCGGCTCGCAGTCCCGGGTTTGCACGTGTTGGCTTACCAGGAAATTCCTGACAACAAGCAAGTGACCATCGTTGCGACAGTAGGGCCCAACGGCTGAGGTAGTGGTTTATGCAAGTTAAGCGTTTTTTCGCCGCCGATATGCGTCAGGCCATGAAGCTGGTTCGTGATGAGCTGGGCGCCGATGCCGCCATCATTGGCAACCGCCGGATCGCCGGTGGTGTCGAGCTGACGGCTGCGCTGGATTACAAGTTGTCGGCGCTGGCACCTCGGGTTCCGAACATGGAGCTCGAAGACGAGTTGCGCAAGACTCAGTCGCGGATCGTCACCGCCCAGGCCGAATTGAGCCTGCGTAGCGATGGCGAGAGCGACAAGAGCACTAACCGTCAGTTGTTCGCCGGCCTGCCGCTGACCGCCGCCGAACCGTTGATCGAACCGACGTACGCCGAACCCCGTCGCCCTGCACCGGCTGCGGCGCCAGCCTCCACGGGTGTGGACCCGCGAGCGTTCGACTCGATGCGTTTCGAACTCAACAGCCTGCGCGAACTCATGGAAGTCCAGCTGGGCTCCCTGGCCTGGAATCAGCTGCAAGGCAGTCGTCCGGACCAGGCCAACCTCTGGCGCCGCCTGCAACGCATTGGCCTGTCTGGCCCGCTGTCGCGCGATCTGCTGGCGCTGATTACCGAAATCGAAGAGCCTCGTCAGGCCTGGCGCATGTTGCTGGCGCACCTGGCGCGCATGATCGTTACGCCGGAAGTCGAGCCGCTGGAAGAGGGCGGTGTGATCGCCATGGTCGGCCCGGCCGGTATGGGCAAGACCACCACCCTGGCCAAGCTGGCTGCCCGTTACGTGCTCAAGTACGGCGCGCAGAACATTGCGCTGGTGAGCATGGACAGCTTCCGCATCGGTGCCCAGGAGCAGCTCAAGACCCTGGGGCGCATTCTCAATGTGTCGGTGACCCACGTCGATCCTGGCCAGTCCCTGGTGCAGGCGCTGGAGCCCTTGCTGCGCAAGCGCGTGGTGCTGATCGATACCGCCGGCCTGCAGGCCAGCGATCCGGCACTGCGCATGCAGCTCGAAAGCCTGGCCGGTCGTGGCATCCGCTCGAAAAATTATCTGGTCCTGGCAACCACCAGCCAGAAACAGGTTCTAACGGCCGCGTACCACAGTTACAAGCGTTGTGGGCTCGCTGGCTGCATTCTGACTAAACTGGATGAAACGGCAAGCCTGGGCGAGGTGTTGAGCCTGGCCATCAGTCATGAGCTGCCGGTGGCCTACCTGACCGATGGCCCGCGGATTCCGGATGATTTGCATCTGCCGCGTCGTCACCAGTTGGTCAGTCGCGCCGTGAGTGTGCAAATGCAGGAAGAACCCAGCGAAGAAGCCATGGCTGACATGTTCGCTGACATCTACCACAGCCCGACCAAGCAGGTTGGCTGAGGTAATAATGAACAGTTTTTGTACCTACATCGATGGTCTGCCATGCATTGTTCCGTTTGCGAACGCGCAGCCAGTAATGTGGCCTCCGTCTATGCAAGACAAGGTAAAGAAATAACATGGGCAGCATGCATCCCGTACAGGTGATCGCGGTGACCGGCGGCAAAGGTGGCGTCGGGAAAACTAACGTGTCAGTGAACTTGTCCCTGGCTTTGGCTGAGCTTGGCCGGCGCGTCATGTTGCTGGACGCCGACCTGGGGTTGGCGAACGTCGACGTTCTGCTGGGCCTGACACCCAAACGTACCCTGGCCGACGTAATCGAGGGCCGCTGCGAACTGCGCGACGTACTGCTGCAGGGGCCAGGCGGCATCCGTATCGTTCCGGCCGCATCCGGCACTCAGAGCATGGTGCATCTGAGCCCCGCGCAACACGCCGGCCTGATCCAGGCCTTCAGTGATATCGGCGACAACCTCGACGTACTGGTGATCGACACTGCTGCGGGCATTGGTGACTCGGTGGTCAGTTTCGTTCGCGCAGCCCAGGAAGTGCTGCTGGTGGTGTGCGACGAACCGACCTCGATTACCGATGCCTACGCCTTGATCAAGTTGCTCAATCGCGACTACGGCATGAACCGCTTCCGTGTCCTGGCCAACATGGCCCAGAGCCCGCAGGAAGGGCGCAACCTGTTCGCCAAGTTGACCAAGGTCACGGATCGCTTCCTCGACGTCGCCCTGCAGTACGTCGGCGCGGTGCCCTACGACGAAAGCGTGCGCAAGGCCGTGCAGAAGCAGCGCGCCGTCTACGAAGCCTTCCCGCGTTCCAAGTGCTCGCTGGCGTTCAAGGCCATCGCACAGAAAGTCGATACCTGGCCGCTGCCCGCCAACCCGCGCGGGCACCTGGAGTTTTTCGTCGAGCGCCTGGTGCAACAGACAGCAGGACCTGTTCTATGACGGCCAGCGGTTACAACCTCTACAAAAAATCGGCGCGTGATGCGCAGTACGAGCTGATCGAGCGTTACGCGCCGCTGGTTAAACGCATTGCCTACCACTTGCTGGCGCGCTTGCCGGCCAGTGTCCAGGTCGAAGACCTGATCCAGGCCGGGATGATCGGCCTGCTTGAAGTGTCGACCAAATATGACGCCAGCAAAGGCGCCAGTTTCGAGACGTACGCGGGCATTCGAATCCGCGGCGCCATGCTCGATGAAGTGCGCAAGGGGGACTGGGCGCCACGTTCGGTTCACCGCAATACGCGCATGGTCAGCGACGCCATTCGCTCGATTGAAGCGAAAACCGGCCGTGATGCTAAAGATCACGAAGTTGCGGCCGAACTCCAATTGAGTCTCGATGATTACTACGGGATTTTGAACGACACCCTGGGCAGCCGGTTATTCAGTTTCGACGATCTCTTGCAGGACGGCGAACACGAAGGGCTGCACGAGGATGGCGCGAGTGCTCATCTCGAGCCGTCACGCGACCTGGAGGATGAACGCTTCCAGGCTGCGCTGGCGGATGCGATTGCCAATTTGCCGGAGCGTGAGCGACTGGTGTTGGCGCTGTACTACGACGAAGAGTTGAACCTCAAGGAAATCGGTGAGGTCCTGGGGGTCAGCGAATCTCGGGTCAGCCAGTTACACAGCCAGTGCGCGGCCCGTTTGCGGGGGCGTTTGGGGGAGTGGCGAGCGCGCTGAAGGCAGTGTGGGGGACACTGCGAAAGAGGCTGGTGTGGTGTTGAACTGCGCCGGTCCCGATCTGTTGTGCTCCAGACAGTCATTGAGTGCTTTGCCGGATTGATTGAAATGGCGCGTCCAGGTGCTGGGCGCGTTTAAGACTGCTTGGAGGTCGAATTGGACAAGAACATGAAAATCCTCATCGTTGATGACTTCTCAACGATGCGGCGGATCATCAAGAACCTGCTGCGTGACCTTGGGTTCACCAACACCGTCGAGGCCGACGATGGCACTACCGCCATTCCGGTGCTCAACAGCGGAAGCATCGACTTTCTGGTAACGGACTGGAACATGCCTGGCATGACCGGTATCGATCTGCTGCGCCACGTGCGTGCCGATGAAAAGCTCAAGCACCTGCCGGTGCTGATGGTGACTGCTGAAGCCAAGCGTGAGCAGATCATCGAAGCGGCCCAGGCCGGCGTTAACGGCTATGTGGTCAAACCCTTCACAGCCCAGGCGTTGAAAGAAAAAATCGAGAAGATTTTCGAACGCATCGGTTGATGAGTGCGCCACGGGGGAGCTATGGGCAATAACGAAACTTCATTGGGCGATTTTGAGTCGACCCTGAAAAAACACGCCGTCGAATTGGTCGAGAGCCTTGAAAAAGGCAAGTTCGGCGACGCGGTGCAATTGATCCATGAGCTCAACCAGACCCGTGACCGCGGCCTGTATCAGGAGGTAGGCAAGCTCACTCGCGAGCTGCATAGCGCGATCGTCAATTTCCAGATTGACCCGCACATGCCGCAAGCCGAAGAGGTGTCGCAGATCACCGATGCCACCGAGCGTCTGGGGTATGTGGTCAAGCTGACCGAAGCTGCGGCCAACCGCACCATGGATCTGGTGGAAAGTGCCACGCCGCTGGTCAATGGCCTGGCGGATGAAGCCCAGGCCTTGAGCACGGACTGGGGGCGCTTCATGCGTCGCGAAGTCGGTGCGGAAGAGTTCCGCGAGCTGGCCCGGCGGGTCGACGGCTTCCTGGCACGCAGCGGCACGGACAATCGTGCGGTGTCGGGCAATCTCAACGACATCCTGCTTGCCCAGGATTACCAGGACCTCACAGGGCAAGTGATCAAGCGCGTGACCCAGTTGGTCACTGAAGTTGAAAGCAACTTGCTCAAGCTCGTGCTGATGGCCAGTCAGGTGGACCGCTTTGCGGGCATCGAACATGACCGTGAAGCGATGCTTGCGGAAAAAGATCCACAAAAACATCTCTCTCAGGGTGAAGGTCCGCAGATTCATGCCGATAAAAGAGAAGACGTTGTGTCCGGTCAGGACGATGTGGACGATTTGCTATCCAGCCTAGGGTTTTAGACTTTTAGGTATTTTAGGTTTTTAGACCTGTTAGGAGCACCCCCCTGATGAGCTTCGGCGCCGATGAAGAGATCCTTCAGGATTTCCTGGTTGAGGCCGGCGAGATTCTAGAGCAACTGTCCGAGCAACTGGTCGAGCTGGAAAGCCGTCCGGATGATGCGGATTTGCTCAATGCAATTTTTCGCGGTTTTCACACTGTAAAAGGGGGCGCCGGCTTCCTCCAGCTCAACGAGCTGGTGGAGTGCTGCCACATCGCCGAGAACGTGTTCGACATCCTGCGCAAGGGTGAGCGGCGCGTCGACTCGGAATTGATGGACGTGGTTCTCGAAGCGCTGGACGCGGTAAACAGCATGTTCAGCGAAGTCCGCGAGCGCAGCCCGATCACGGCTGCGACACCTGAATTGCTCGCGGCACTGGCCCGTCTGGCCGAGCCGCAATCGGCAGACGAAGCCGCACCGGCGCCTGTCGCCGAAGTGATTGAAGAGCCCGTGGCTGAAAGCGAGTCGGGCGACATCACCGACAATGAATTCGAACAACTGCTGGACTCGCTGAACGCCGTCAAGGCGCAGGCCGAGGCTCCGGCGGTTGCTCCAGTGCCTGCCAGCGATGCCGCTGCCAGCGACGAAATCACCGATGCCGAGTTCGAGTCGTTGCTCGATCAGTTGCACGGTAAAGGCCAGTTCGCCATTGATGCGGTGGTCCCGGCACCTGCTGCTCCGGAAGCGCCGAAAGTGGCGGGCGACAGCTCCGACATTACCGACGACGAATTCGAAGCACTGCTCGACCAACTGCACGGCAAGGGCAACTTTGCTGTCGAGGCACTGGAGTCGGCCATTGCTTCCGTGCCTGCGCCCGCAGCACCCAGTGCAGCGGCAGCCGGCAGCGATCTGATTTCCGATCACGAGTTCGAAGCGCTGCTCGACGAATTGCACGGTAAAGGCAAGTTCAGCGAAGTCGGTACCGCGACGGTGGCCAACGGTTCGAACGCTTCTGTTGCGGCACCGGCAGCCAAGGCTGCGGCGCCGAAACCTGTGGCCAAGGCACCGGAGCCAAAAGCCGAAACGCCGGCTCCCGCGGCCGCCGCTGCGCCGACTGCTGCCCGCGCCCCGGCCGCGCCACCTGCAGAAAAACCGGCGAGCGAAGCCGAGACCACCGTGCGTGTCGATACCGCGCGCCTCGACGAAATCATGAATATGGTCGGCGAGTTGGTACTGGTACGTAACCGCCTGGTCCGCCTGGGCCTCAACAGCGGCGACGAAGCCATGTCCAAGGCCGTGTCGAACCTCGACGTGGTTACGGCCGACCTGCAAACCGCGGTCATGAAGACCCGGATGCAACCGATCAAGAAAGTTTTCGGGCGCTTCCCGCGCCTGGTTCGCGACCTGGCTCGCCAGCTCAAGAAAGAGATCAACCTGGAACTGGTCGGCGAAGAAACCGACCTCGACAAGAACCTCGTCGAAGCCCTGGCCGACCCGCTGGTCCACTTGGTGCGCAACGCGGTCGACCACGGCATCGAATCGCCGGAAGAACGCGAAGCCTCGGGCAAAGCCCGTGGCGGCAAGGTGATCCTGGCGGCCGAGCAGGAGGGCGATCACATCCTGCTGTCGATCTCCGATGACGGCAAAGGCATGGACCCGAACGTCCTGCGTTCCATCGCGGTAAAACGCGGCGTGATGGACAAGGATGCGGCCGATCGCTTGAGCGACACCGAGTGCTACAACCTGATCTTCGCCCCGGGTTTCTCGACCAAGACCGAGATCTCCGACGTGTCGGGTCGCGGCGTGGGCATGGACGTGGTGAAAACCAAGATTTCCCAGCTCAACGGTTCGATCAACATCTACTCGGCCAAGGGCCAGGGTTCGAAGATCGTCATCAAGGTGCCGCTGACCCTGGCGATCATGCCGACGCTGATGGTCATGCTCGGCAACCAGGCGTTTGCGTTCCCGCTGGTGAACGTCAACGAGATCTTCCACCTCGACCTGTCGACCACCAACGTCGTGGATGGCCAGGAAGTGGTGATCGTGCGGGACAAGGCACTGCCATTGTTCTATCTCAAACGCTGGCTGGTCAGCTCCGCCGCTCACGAAGAGCAGCGCGAAGGCCATGTGGTGATCCTTTCGGTGGGCACGCAACGGATCGGCTTTGTCGTCGATCAACTGGTGGGCCAGGAAGAAGTGGTCATCAAGCCATTGGGCAAAATGCTCCAGGGAACTCCGGGCATGTCCGGCGCCACCATCACCGGTGACGGCCGCATTGCACTGATTCTCGATGTTCCGAGCATGCTCAAGCGTTACGCCACGCGGCGTATTTGATTCTGGTGGAGCGGGGCGCCTGGCCTCGCTCCATCTAATGGAGTGTTTATGGCAGTCAAAGTCCTGGTGGTGGACGATTCGGGGTTTTTCCGCCGCCGCGTCTCGGAAATTCTTTCAGCGGATTCAAATATCCAGGTCGTCGGCACGGCGACCAACGGCAAAGAGGCGATTGATCAGGCGCTGGCCCTCAAGCCCGACGTGATCACCATGGACTACGAGATGCCGATGATGGACGGCATCACGGCGGTGCGGCACATCATGCAGCGCTGCCCGACCCCGGTCTTGATGTTCTCCTCGCTGACCCACGAAGGTGCCCGGGTCACCCTCGACGCGCTGGATGCCGGCGCCGTGGACTTCCTGCCGAAGAATTTCGAAGACATCTCGCGCAACCCCGAGAAGGTCAAGCAGCTGCTGTGCGAGAAGATCCTCAGCATCTCGCGCAGTAACCGTCGTGTCAGTGCCTACAGTGCGCCGGCTCCGGTGGTCGCACCTGCCCCGACGCCGATGCCTTCCAGCAGCACTTACGGCAGTAATGCGCCCGTGCGTCCGGCACCGGCGCCGATTCCTGCGCGTGCGCATGCTGCCCCCCCGTCGTCGCCCGCGCCGAAACGCAAAAACTACAAACTGGTGGCCATCGGTACGTCCACCGGCGGCCCCGTTGCCCTGCAACGGGTGTTGACCCAATTGCCGGCCAACTTCCCGGCCCCGATCGTGCTGGTCCAGCACATGCCGGCCGCCTTCACCAAAGCCTTCGCCGAGCGCCTGGACAAGCTCTGCCGCATCAGCGTCAAGGAAGCCGAGGATGGCGACATCCTGCGTCCGGGCCTGGCGCTGCTGGCACCGGGTGGCAAGCAGATGATGATCGACGGTCGCGGCGCGGTGAAAATCCTCCCGGGTGACGAACGTCTGAATTACAAGCCGTGCGTGGACATCACGTTCGGTTCGGCAGCCAAGTCCTACGGCGACAAAGTTCTGGCGGTCGTCCTGACCGGCATGGGTGCCGACGGACGTGAAGGCGCGCGCCTGCTCAAGCAGGGCGGCAGTTCGATCTGGGCGCAGGACGAAGCCAGTTGCGTGATCTACGGCATGCCGATGGCCATCGTCAAAGCTGAGCTCGCCGACGCGGTGTACAGCCTCGACGATATCGGCAAGCACTTGGTCGAGGCGTGCATCTGATGGATGTTCTAAGCCTGATCGGCATCATCATGGCCTTTGTCGCCATCATCGGCGGCAACTACCTTGAAGGTGGTCACCTCGGCGCCCTGGCCAACGGCCCGGCAGCGCTGATCGTGCTCGGCGGCACCATTGGCGCCGCGCTACTGCAATCGCCGATGAGCGCCTTCAAACGCGCCATGCAGATCCTCGCGTGGATCCTGTTTCCACCCCGTGTCGACCTGGCCGGTGGCATCGACCGCGTGGTGAACTGGAGCCTGACGGCACGCAAGGAAGGCCTGCTGGGTCTTGAAGGTATCGCCGATGCCGAACCCGACAACTACGCGCGCAAAGGCCTGCAACTGCTGGTTGACGGCGCCGAACCGGAAGCGATCCGCAGCATTCTGGAAGTGGATTTCTACACCCAGGAAAGCCGCGATATCGAAGCTGCCAAGGTCTTTGAAAGCATGGGCGGTTATGCGCCGACCATCGGCATCATCGGTGCGGTGATGGGCCTGATTCACGTCATGGGCAACCTGGGTGATCCGTCGCAACTGGGTAGCGGCATCGCCGTGGCTTTCGTCGCCACTATCTACGGCGTGGCCAGTGCCAACCTCATGCTGCTGCCGATTGCCGCCAAACTCAAATCCATCGCGTTGCGCCAGTCGCGATATCGCGAAATGTTGCTGGAAGGGATCCTGTCGATCGCCGAAGGTGAAAACCCTCGCTCTATTGAGTTGAAGCTTCAGGGCTTCATGGATTAAGGGAATAACCTCATGGCACGCCGTCGCCAGCATGAAGAACACGTCAACCACGAACGCTGGCTGGTGTCTTACGCGGACTTCATCACCTTGCTGTTCGCTTTTTTCGTGGTGATGTACTCGATTTCGTCGATCAACGAAGGCAAGTACAAGGTCATTTCCGAAGCGCTGATCGGCGTCTTCACCGATACCGATCGCGCACTCAAGCCGATCCCCATCGGTGACGAGCGGCCGAAGACCGTGACCCCGGCCAAGCCGTTGGTCAAGGACAGTGACCAGGTCGATGCCGGTGTCGCCGGCGCCAGCGATCCGCTCAAAAGCATCGCCGACGACATCAGCGCGGCGTTCGGTGACCTGATCAGCTCCAATCAGATGACCGTACGCGGCAACGAACTGTGGGTCGAGATCGAGCTCAACTCCAGCCTGTTGTTCGGCAGCGGCGATGCCATGCCCAGCGACATCGCGTTCAACATCATCGACAAGGTCGCCGCGATCCTGAAGCCATTCGACAACCCGATTCATGTCGAAGGATTCACCGACGATCAACCGATCCGCACCGCGCAGTATCCGACCAACTGGGAGTTGTCCTCGGCCCGCTCGGCCAGCATCGTGCGCATGCTGGCGATGCAAGGGGTGAATCCCGGACGCCTGGCTTCGGTGGGCTATGGCGAGTTTCAGCCGGTGGCCAACAATGCCACCGCTGAAGGCCGCGCCCGCAACCGTCGCGTGGTGTTGGTGGTGTCGCGCAACCTCGATGTTCGCCGCAGCCTGACCGGCACCGGAACCGCCCATGCGCAGCCAGATGCCGCATTGAAGCGTGCTGGCACACAAACTGCACCAACCCCGGTCAAGTCGCCGGGACGAGAGAGCGCCGTCAATTCTCCGTCACCCGCATTAACACGTTGAGCTATTTCTCGGTCGATCCGTTCGGTCGGGAGGAACAATCCGAATGAGAGTCTGGGCAGTCGCCAATCAAAAGGGTGGTGTTGGTAAAACCACTTCCTCCATCGCTTTAGCCGGCTTGCTGGCGGAGGCGGGCAAGCGCGTGGTCGTGGTCGACCTCGACCCCCACGGCTCCATGACCAGCTACTTCGGCTACGATCCGGACAGCCTGGAACACAGCAACTACGACCTGTTCCTGCACAAGGGCAACGTGCCGCAAGGCCTGCCGGGTCAACTGCTGCTGTCGACCAGCGACGAACGCATTTCCCTGTTGCCGTCCAGCACCGCGCTGGCCACTCTTGAGCGCCAGTCGCCCGGGCAGAGTGGCTTGGGCCTGGTGATTGCCAAGAGCCTGGCGCAGCTGTGGCAAGACTTCGATTACGCCGTGATCGACAGCCCGCCATTGCTCGGCGTGCTGATGGTCAATGCCTTGGCGGCGAGTCAGCAACTGGTGATCCCGGTGCAGACCGAACATCTGGCAGTCAAAGGCCTTGAGCGTATGGTCAACACCCTGGCAATGATCAACCGCTCACGCAAACAGGCGCTGCCATTCACCATTGTTCCGACACTGTTTGACCGCCGCACCCAGGCGTCCCTCGGGACGTTGCGTGTCCTGCGCGACAAATTCCCCGACGAAATCTGGCAGGGCTACATCCCGGTGGACACGCGTCTGCGTGATGCCAGCCGTGCCGGGCTGACGCCTTCGCAGTTCGACGGCAAGAGCCGTGGCGTTCTCGCATACCGCGCATTGCTCAAGCACTTGCTGGCGGCGCAACTTGTTCCGCAGGTGGCATGACATGAGCCTGGCTTTTGTAGGAGCAAGCTTGCTCGCGATGGACGACAACGATAGCGCACGCTGTCTGAATGATCGCGTTTTCCGGAAGTTTTTCGCGAGCAAGCTCGCTCCTACGGGTGAGCGCTCATGAATCGGCCGTTAAAGACCACATCGCGCCCGCAACTGGCGTTGCAGTCTTATCTGGACAGCTTGCTGCAGGAAGTGACCGAAGAATTGACGCTGCCGTTAGAGGCAGCGGCCGAGGAGATCGCCACCGAAGAGGTGCTGGACGAGTTCCAGGCAGCGGTGCTCGAAGAGCAGGCCCGCGATGCCGCAGCGGCCGTCCCGGTGCAGGCATCGGTAGCGCCAGCGTTCAAGGCACCGGTGATCGAAGCCCCTGCACCCGTCATGGCGCCGGTCTCGACCATCGCCCCGCTGCTGCAAGCCCTGGTGCCACCACCTGTCGAGGCGCAGGCAGCCGTCGTCGAGGTGCAGCAGACCCTGGTGGCGCCAGTCGTCGAAGTGCATCTGCCGCCAAGCAACACGCCGCCCCCGGTTGAGTCCGACGGTCGTCCGTCCTGGGCGGCCGAACCGTTTGAGTGCCTGCTGTTCGATGTCGCCGGTTTGACCCTGGCGGTGCCGCTGGTGTGCCTGGGGTCGATTTACTCCCTGGCCGGTCACGAGCTGACGCCGTTGTTCGGCCAGCCGGAATGGTTCCTTGGCATCCTGCCGAGCCAGGCCGGCAACCTCAAGGTGCTCGATACCGCACGCTGGGTCATGCCCGACCGTTACCGCGACGATTTCAGGCAGGGCCTGCAATACGTGATTTCGGTCCAGGGTTACGAATGGGGCCTGGCGGTGCATCAGGTCAGCCGTTCGTTGCGTCTGGACCCGAATGAAATCAAATGGAGAAGTCATCGGGGTCAGCGGCCATGGCTCGCCGGCACGGTGATTGAACACATGTGCGCCTTGCTCGACGTCGCCTCATTGGCCGAGTTGATCGCCAGTGGCGGGGCAAAGCACATGTCCGGCAGCAAGCCGAACCACAAACCGACAAACATTAAATAAACAACAGGCGACGGCACTCGATGCCATTGCACGGAACACACACCGCCAGGGCGGTTTCTTGAGGGGTCAGGGTATGAATGATAAGGCGACGGCGGCAAAAGGTTCCGAAGATCCGATCCTGCAATGGGTCACCTTCAAGCTGGACAACGAGACCTACGGCATCAACGTGATGCGCGTCCAGGAAGTCCTGCGTTACACCGAAATCGCCCCGGTCCCGGGTGCTCCGAGCTACGTGCTGGGCATCATCAACCTGCGCGGCAACGTCGTGACCGTGATCGACACCCGCCAGCGCTTCGGCCTGATGAATGCCGAGATCAGCGACAACACCCGTATCGTCATCATCGAAGCCGACAAGCAAGTGGTCGGGATCATGGTCGACAGCGTGGCCGAGGTGGTTTACCTGCGTCAGTCGGAAATCGAAACCGCGCCGAACGTGGGTAACGAAGAGTCCGCCAAGTTCATCCAGGGCGTGTGCAACAAGAACAACGAATTGCTCATCCTGGTCGAGCTGGACAAGATGATGAGCGAAGAAGAATGGTCGGAACTGGAGAGTATCTGATTGATTCTCGAGGTTGCAGTCATTGTCCTGTTCCTGTTTTGGGCAGGCACGCTGGCAATGTTCCTGGCGTACATTCGCGGTCAAAAGCAGATCGCCGCACAACAGGCCCAGGGTGATGCGCTGCGGGATCAGCGCATCAAGGACCTGGCCAAGCGGGTCGACGACTACCAGAACGGCAATGTGCGCATGGGCGAGGACTTGCATGAGCTACGCGCGATCGTTGCGCCGTTGCCGGACAAACTGGCTCAGCTGGAACAGCGCGACCCTTCCAGCCTGTCGTTTGCCCAGGCGGCACGACTGGTCGGGATGGGCGCCAGCGTCGACGAACTGACCCAGTCCTGCGGCTTGACCCAGGCTGAGGCGGAGTTGATGAGTAAGTTGCACAAGAACTGACAGCTGTAGGAGCGAGCTCGCGATGGACGTCAACGATGACGCGGGCTTCCTGAAGAAACGCGGCGTTCATACGTCCATCGCGAGCAAGCTCGCTCCTACAGTGGTTCTATGTCGGACACAGAACACGTGTTCACTGAGGGTCAATTGTGGGAGCGGGCTTGCTCGCGAAGGCGTCTTCGAATGCGCAGCAATCTTCCCCGCGATCCGACGCATTCCTCTCTATCCTCAGACGGGGATTACGCTGCGGTAGTCTCCTGCCTATAGTTTTTTCAGATTTCGCTATCTTGTGATCGCAACCCGCCATCAGTAGTTTGATCATCTTGTTCAAAATATGCAGTGCCAAGGAGGCTAATGATCGACATTTTGCGCGGTACACCGCTGTGGGTTTATGCGGTTTTTCTGATCCTGACTTATTACGGTGTCATTGCCTGCTTCAAGAATCACGCGTCGAAAAGGTCATTGCAGATCACACCGGTGATATTCTTGACCCTGTCCCTGACTTCTCTGAATCTCTCCCAAGGTGTAGTCATTCCCCTCTCGGCCTACGTACTCGGGCTATTGGCAGGATGGTTACTCGCATTGCGTTTTTACTCATACACGAATGTGAAGTGCGTGGGGGAAACGTTGGAGTTGGGCGGTACAGTCAAGGTATTGATGGTGTATTGGGGGCTTCTTTGCATGGCGTTACTACCTTGGCTATCAGGCAACGGTGTATCCGGAAATGGCCAATGAATTTCCGATGACGGCATGGTCGGCACTGGGGGCTGGCCTTATCAATGGATTGGTTATTGGTCACAGTTTCAAGCTTTTGCGCTTTGTAGGAGCTGGCTTGCCAGCGAAGGCGGCTAAATGATCGGTGCAACATTCACGGCTTTGTTCGTCGGCAAGTACATAAGTGGTTCGTAAGCTCAATAATTATCCCCGCGCTCGGTAATGTCCTTCTCGACAATCAGCGCATCCGGATCATGCCCCGTCGGAAATTTCCCCTTCAAATTCCACGCAAACGCAATGATCTCGGCAATCGTCAGATACAGCTCCTGCGGAATGCTGTCACCCAGCTCCATGCGCGCCAGCAGCTTCACCAGCTCGGCGTTTTCATAGATTGGCACTTCGCAATCGCGAGCGATTTTCAGGATTTCTTCCGCCAGCTCATCGTCGCCCTTGGCGGTGAGAGTGGGGGCGTGGGTGCCGTCGTATTTGAGGGCGATGGCCTGGCGTGGGGCGTTGGGGTTTCTCATGCGGTTTCGTCGACCCAGCGTTGATCGAGGCGGGTTTGCGGGCCTTGGGGCGGTGTGCCGAGGTGGCAGTCCAGATCGCCGACGTTCAGGCCGGCGGAGAGCAAACGGTCACGAAGCCCACTCAGATTGCTTTCGATCAGGCTCGCGGTATAAGGCCGTTCGGCCCAGAGCTGGCTGGAGAGGCTGCCCTTGATCAACTGCGCCTGGATTTGCAGCGGCCCCAAAGGCTCCATGGCGAACGCCAGCTCCACCCGCCACAGCTGTTGCTTGGGTTCGCGTTCTTCGCGACGCTCCTTCGGCTGTTCTTTTTCGGGCGCGTCTTCGCGCTGGAACTTGACCTGCAACGGCACGATGTCCTGCATATTGCGCATCGGGATTTCCAGTTGCCAGGTGCTCATCAGCCGTCCGTCGGCGGTTACGCCGGTTTGTTCCAGGCTCGACAGCTGATGATTTTGCAGGCGTGAAACCGCAGCGGCGGCCAGGCGTAGCAGGTGTTCAAGGTCGTTTTCACCCTCAGCGCTTTGCAGCAAACGTTCAGGCAACGGGAAAACGGTCGGCGACGGCTTGGCACTGACCTGGCCGAGCATGCCCAGGGCATTACGGACAAAATTCGGCATGGCCTGGGCCAGGGTGTTGGCGGCGATGATCGCGCTGAGATTGGTGCTGGCCGGCAGCCCCGGCGTGAGTTGTGCGATCAGCTTGAGCAGATCGGCTTTCAAGTCCGGTGCAAGCGTCGGATTTTGCCCGGTCAGCAGTTTGCTTTCGAGAAACACACCGCTGCTGGCCAGGGCCTGGGCCAGGCCCTTGGGGGTGCTCAATTGCTGAACATCCGGCAGGCCGGCGAGCAACCGGGCAGCGGCGCTACGCAATTCAACGGATGTCTGGTCCGCGGGCGGAAGGTTCTGCAGGAGTTTGAGCAAGCCATCCAGCGACCCCTGGCGACTTTGCTGGTCGACCAGTTGCCGGGTCACTGCCAGTTGTTCCTGACGGCTGCTCAGCGGCACGAACTTCAAGGTCTGGGCGTCCTGCACCTGCGCGCTCAGCAAGGTGCCGATGCGCAATGGCTGCGGGCTGTCGATGCTCAAGGTGCTGCCGCTCAGTGCGGTATTGAGCAGGCTCACCATCGAGCGGAACACCATAGGCTGGCCGGGCACCTGTGGCAGCACTTGCGAGGTCAGCACTTTACCCTGCAGCAGGGTGCCGACCGGCAGTTGTGCGGTGTCGAGGCGGGTGAGGGTGGCGACGCTGGCGGCAATGGCCTGTTGCACCGTCACGGCGAGATTGCCGGCCGAGGGCTGGGTGACGAGCAGCGTGGTGCCCTGGGCCAGCGGTTGATTACCGGTGGTCTGGACCGTGGTCTGGCGGCCGCTGTCGAGGGTGACCTTGAGCAGCATCTGGAAAGTCTGATCCGCCTGCTTGAGTGACAGCACCTCGGCCTGGGCGGTTTGACCGACGCTGATCAGCCCCTCCACCGGCGTCAGTAACTTGAGCAACTCACCGCTGAGCACCTGCGGGCGCGAAGTCGCCGGGGCGGTTTGCGGTAGCGGGAGGATGTTCATTTCGCCTGTCATACGCGGTCACAACCTGAGGAAAATGCACTCTTTAGAGTAAGGCTTGGCATGTATAATGCCGCGCCGTTGTATCCAAAAATGGCGAAAACTTTGCAATAGTTTGACGCAGCTCTCTAGAACAAGTCGTCATTGCAACTATGCTGCATCTCTTTAACGGCCGCGCCAGAGCCGACTTGAACCGTATAAGGCCCGTGAACCCTTGACCAGTCCTGTCCTGCAAACCGTTGCCCTTGCCTGTGAGCGAGACCTTCGGCTGCTCTTCGAAAATCTCGATTTGAGACTGGCCAGTGGCGAAATGGTGCAAATCAGTGGCCCCAACGGCAGCGGCAAGACCAGTCTGTTACGCCTGCTCTCAGGGCTGATGCAGCCGACCGCCGGTCAGGTGTTGCTCAATGGCCAGCCGCTGAACGAACAGCGCGGCGAACTGGCGCGCAACCTGCTATGGATCGGCCATGCCGCCGGGATCAAGGATTTGCTGACGCCGGAAGAGAATCTGAGCTGGCTGTGTGCCTTGCATCACCCGGCGACCCATGCAGCGATCTGGCAGGCGCTGGCCGCGGTAGGCCTGCGCGGATTTGAGGATGTGCCTTGCCATACCCTGTCTGCCGGTCAACAGCGCCGCGTCGCGCTGGCGCGGCTGTATCTGGACAGCCCGCCGCTGTGGATCCTCGATGAACCCTTTACCGCCCTCGACAAACAGGGCGTGGCGCAACTCGAAGAACACCTGGCCGGCCACTGCGAACGCGGCGGCATGGTGGTGTTGACCACCCACCACACGCTGGGCCGGAAGCCGGCCGGTTATCGCGACATTGATCTGGGGAGCTGGGCCGTATGAGTGTTTTCGGCCTGCTGGTCGCCCGCGAGGCTCGTCTGCTGTTCCGTCGCCCGGCGGAACTGGCCAATCCGCTCGTCTTCTTCGCGATCGTCGTTTCGCTGTTCCCGCTGGCGGTCGGACCCGAGTCTCAATTGTTGCAAACCTTGTCTCCGGGACTGGTCTGGGTCGCGGCACTTTTATCGGTTTTGCTCTCGCTGGACGGGCTTTTCCGCAGTGATTTCGAGGATGGATCGCTTGAACAGTGGGTCCTTTCGCCGCACCCCCTGCCTCTTCTGGTTTTGGCCAAGGTGCTGGCACACTGGGCTTTTTCCGGCCTGGCACTGGTTTTGCTCGCACCTTTGCTGGCGTTGATGCTCGGTTTGCCTGCCGCCTGTCTGCCGGTGTTGCTGCTTTCGTTGCTGCTCGGTACACCGGTACTGAGCCTGCTCGGTGCGGTGGGCGCGGCACTGACGGTGGGCTTGAAGCGCGGTGGCCTGTTGCTGGCCCTGCTGATTCTGCCGCTGTACATCCCGGTATTGATCCTTGGCAGTGGCGCCTTGCAGGCTGCCTTACAGGGGATGCCGGCGACCGGTTATCTGTTGTGGCTGGGCAGCCTGACCGCCCTGGCGATAACCCTGACACCTTTTGCAATAGCTGCTGGCCTGAAGATCAGCGTCGGCGAATAATGAGGTCTGGTTATTTTTTAACCAGTAAAGACCCTGGCTCTTCACAGTAAAGAGCAACCGTGATGGAAACAGTATGAACTGGACGTGGTTTCACAAGCTCGGCTCGCCCAAATGGTTTTACGGCATCAGCGGCAAAATGCTGCCGTGGTTGAGCATTGCGGCATTGCTGCTGATTGGTGTCGGCGTGGTCTGGGGCCTGGCCTTCGCGCCGCCGGACTACCAGCAAGGCAATAGCTTTCGCATTATTTATATCCACGTTCCGGCCGCCATGCTGGCGCAGTCCATCTACGTGATGGCGGCCGTGTGCGGCATCGTCGGGCTGGTATGGAAGATGAAACTGGCCGATGTCGCCCTGCAATGTGCGGCGCCCATCGGTGCGTGGATGACCGCGGTGGCGCTGGTCACCGGCGCTATCTGGGGCAAGCCGACCTGGGGCTCGTGGTGGGTCTGGGATGCACGCCTTACGTCTATGCTGATTCTGCTGTTCCTTTATTTCGGCCTGATTGCACTGGGCAACGCCATCAGCAATCGTGACAGCGCGGCCAAGGCCTGTGCGGTGCTGGCGATTGTCGGCGTGATCAACATCCCGATCATCAAGTACTCGGTGGAGTGGTGGAACACCCTGCACCAGGGCGCGACCTTCACCCTCACTGAAAAACCGGCAATGCCTGCCGAAATGTGGCTGCCATTGCTGCTGACGGCGCTGGGGTTCTACTGTTTCTTCGGCGCGGTCCTGCTGCTGCGCATGCGTCTTGAAGTGCTCAAGCGCGAAGCCCGGGCCAGTTGGGTCAAAGCCGAAGTGGAAAGCAGCCTGGAGGTCGCTCGATGAGTTTTGCTTCATTCGGCGACTTCATCGCCATGGGCCATCATGGTCTGTATGTCTGGTCAGCCTATGGCATCTGCCTGGCGGTATTGACCCTCAACGTGGCGGCGCCGATCCTGGCCCGCAAGCGGTATCTGCAACAAGAGGCGCGTCGTCTGCGCCGGGAGAACGGCAAGTGAATCCGCTGCGAAAAAAGCGTCTTATCATCATTCTCGCGATCCTGGTCGGGGTCGGCGCTGCCGTCGGTCTGGCCCTGAGCGCCCTGCAGCAGAACATCAATCTGTTTTACACACCGACCCAGATCGCCAACGGCGAAGCCCCGCAAGACACGCGCATTCGCGCCGGCGGCATGGTCGAGAAGGGCTCGCTGGAGCGTTCCAGCGACTCCCTGGATGTGAAATTCGTCGTCACCGACTTTAATAAATCCGTGACTATCACCTATCGCGGCATCCTTCCGGACCTGTTCCGTGAAGGGCAGGGCATCGTCGCCCTGGGCAAGCTCAATGCCGATGGCGTGGTGGTGGCCGATGAAGTGCTGGCCAAGCACGATGAGAAGTACATGCCGCCGGAAGTGACCAAGGCGTTGAAAGACAGCGGTCAATCGGCTCCAACGCCTGCTAAGGAGGGTTGATCCATGACATCCGGCATCTTTATTCCCGAGCTTGGCCACCTGGCGATGATTTTGGCCCTGTGCTTTGCCCTGGCCCAGGCCGTGGTGCCGTTGTTCGGTGCCTGGCGCGGTGACCGCCTGTGGATGAGCCTGGCCCAGCCGGCCGCGTGGGGGCAATTTACCTTTCTGGTGTTTGCCTTCGGTTGCCTGACCTATGCCTTCATGGTCGACGATTTCTCCGTGGCCTATGTGGCCAACAACTCCAACAGCGCGTTGCCGTGGTACTACAAGTTCAGCGCCGTGTGGGGTGCCCACGAAGGTTCCTTGCTGTTGTGGGCCTTGATCCTCGGTGGCTGGACCTTCGCGGTGTCGGTATTTTCCCGGCAGTTGCCGCAGGTCATGCTGGCCCGCGTGCTGGCGGTGATGGGCATGATCAGCACCGGTTTCCTGTTGTTCCTGATCATGACGTCCAACCCGTTCAAGCGCATTCTGCCGCAAGTGCCCAGCGACGGTGCCGACCTCAACCCGTTGCTGCAAGACATCGGCCTGATCGTTCACCCGCCGATGCTGTACATGGGCTACGTCGGTTTCTCGGTGGCCTTCGCCTTCGCCATCGCCGCGCTGATGGGCGGTCGCCTGGATGCCGCGTGGGCGCGCTGGTCGCGTCCGTGGACCATCGTGGCCTGGGCGTTCCTCGGTATCGGCATCACCCTCGGTTCGTGGTGGGCGTACTACGAACTCGGCTGGGGCGGCTGGTGGTTCTGGGATCCGGTTGAAAACGCCTCGTTCATGCCATGGCTGGTGGGCACGGCATTGATTCACTCGTTGGCGGTCACGGAAAAACGTGGCGTGTTCAAGAGCTGGACCGTGCTGTTGGCCATCGCTGCGTTTTCGTTGAGCCTGCTGGGGACGTTCCTCGTGCGTTCCGGCGTGCTGACGTCGGTTCACGCGTTTGCCTCCGACCCGGAACGTGGTGTGTTCATCCTGATTTTCCTGCTGTTTGTGGTCGGTGGTTCGCTGACGCTGTTCGCCTTGCGCGCGCCGGTGGTCAAGAGCCAGGTGGGATTCAACCTCTGGTCCCGGGAAACCCTGCTGCTGGGCAACAACCTGGTGCTGGTGGTGGCGGCGTCGATGATCCTGCTCGGCACCTTGTATCCGCTGATTCTCGATGCCATGACCGGTGCCAAGTTGTCGGTCGGCCCGCCGTACTTCAACGCGCTGTTCATTCCGTTGATGGCGTTGCTGATGCTGGTGATGGCGGTCGGCGTGATCGTGCGTTGGAAAGACACCCCGGTGAAATGGCTGGTGAGCATGCTCACCCCGGTATTGCTCGGCAGCGCCGCCATGGCCGTGGTGGCTGGCGTGGCGTACGGCGATTTCAACTGGGCGGTGCTCGCGACCTTCATGCTCGCGGCATGGGTGTTGCTGGCCGGTGTGCGTGACATCTTCGACAAGACCCGCCACAAAGGCCTGATCAAAGGCCTGCCGACCCTGACCCGCAGCTACTGGGGCATGCAGATTGCGCACCTGGGCATTGCTGTGTGTGCGCTGGGTGTCGTGCTGTCGAGCCAGAACAGTGCCGAGCGCGACCTGCGCCTGGCCCCGGGCGAGTCCATGGACCTGGCCGGTTACCACTTCATCTTTGAAGGCGCCAAGCACTTCGAAGGCCCGAACTTCACGTCCGACAAGGGCACCATCCGGGTGATCAAGGGCGGCAAGGAAGTCAGCGTGCTGCACCCGGAAAAACGCCTGTACACCGTGCAGAACTCGGTAATGACCGAAGCCGGGATCGACGCCGGTTTCACTCGTGACCTCTACGTCGCTCTCGGTGAACCGCTGGGCAATGGCGCGTGGGCTGTGCGCGTGCACGTCAAGCCGTTCGTGCGCTGGATCTGGTTCGGTGGCTTGCTGACCGGCTTCGGCGGTTTGCTGGCGGCGCTGGACCGGCGTTATCGGGTCAAGGTAAAAAGCCGCGTGCGTGAAGCACTGGGCATGTCGGGAGCCACTGCATGAAGCGTTGGTTGATGTTGTTGCCACTGGCGATTTTTCTGGTGGTTGCTGTATTCCTTTACCGTGGGTTGTACCTGGATCCGGCCGAGCTGCCGTCGGCAATGATCAACAAGCCGTTCCCGGAGTTTTCCCTGCCAGCGGTGCAGGGCGACAAGACCCTGACCAAGGCGGACATTCTCGGCAAACCGGCGTTGGTCAACGTCTGGGGAACCTGGTGCATTTCCTGCCGGGTCGAGCACCCGGTGTTGAACAAGCTGGCCCAGCAAGGCGTGGTGATCTACGGCATCAACTACAAGGACGTCAACGCCGATGCCTTGAAGTGGCTGACGGACTTCCACAACCCGTATGTACTGGATATTCGTGACGACGCAGGCTCGCTGGGCCTGAATCTCGGCGTGTACGGCGCGCCGGAAACCTTCTTCATCGACGCCAAGGGGATCATCCGCGACAAGTTCGTCGGCGTGATCGACGAGCAGGTCTGGCGCGAAAAACTGGCGGCCAAGTACCAGGCGCTGGTCGACGAGGTCAAGCCATGAAACGCTGGATTGCTGCCGTTGTTCTGGGCTTGAGCCTGGCGGGCGTGGCCCACGCGGCCATCGACACCTACGAGTTCGCCAAGGAAGGTGATCGCGAGCGTTTTCGCGAGCTGACCAAGGAGCTGCGTTGCCCCAAGTGCCAGAATCAGGACATCGCCGATTCCAACGCACCAATTGCCGCCGACCTGCGCAAAGAGATTTTTCGCATGCTCGGCGAGGGCAAGGACAATCAGCAGATCATCGACTTCATGGTCGACCGCTACGGTGACTTCGTCCGCTACAAGCCTGCCCTGAATGCCAAGACTGCTTTGCTCTGGTTCGGCCCCGCCGGCCTGCTGTTGGGCGGTGTCGTGATCATCGCGGTGATCGTTCGCCGTCGTCGCGTGCAACGCGCCGGCACCCCGGGCTCGCTTTCTGCCGAGGAGCGCTCGCGCCTCGACCACCTGTTGGATAAAACCAAGAATGATTGATTTCTGGCTCGCTGCAGGTCTGCTGCTTCTGGTTGCCCTGAGTTTTCTGTTGATCCCGGTTCTGCGCAGTCGTCGTGCCCAGCGCGAAGAGGATCGTACCGCCCTGAACGTCGCGCTCTATCAGGAGCGCGTGGCTGAGTTGCAGACTCAGCAGGAAGAGGGCGTGCTCGATGCGGCGCAAATGGACACCGGTCGCGCTGAAGCTGCCCGTGAGCTGCTGGCGGACACCGAGGGTGTCGAAGCGCCGCAGGTGTCGCGACTGGGCAAACCCTTGCCGTTGCTGGCGGCCATACTTGTGCCGGTCATCGGCCTGGGCCTGTATCTGCATTTCGGTGCCAGCGACAAGGTCGAACTGACCCGCGAATTCTCCCAGGCGCCCAAGTCGATGGAAGAGATGACCCAGCGCCTGGAACGTGTGGTCGCGGCTCAACCGGAATCCGCCGAAGGCATGTACTTCCTCGGTCGTACCTACATGGCTCAGGACCGCCCGGCGGACGCGGCGAAAATGTTCGAACGCACGGTGAACCTGGCCGGTCGTCAGCCCGAGCTGCTGGGTCAATGGGCCCAGGCCCTGTACTTTGCCGATGGCAAGAAGTGGTCGGACAAGGTCCAGGCCCTGACCGACGAAGCGCTCAAGGCCGATCCGAAAGAAGTCACCAGCCTCGGCCTGCTCGGCATTGCCGCGTTTGAAGGCGAGCGTTATCAGGACGCCATCGATTACTGGAATCGCCTGTTGGCGCAGTTGCCGGCGGACGACCCATCCCGCGAGGCGTTACAAGGCGGGATCACCCGGGCCACGGAAAAACTGGTGGCCAGTGGCGGCAAGGTTGCGCAAGCACCGGCGGCCAAGGCCTCGGCGTTGCTCAAGGTCAGCGTCGATCTGGCTGCGGAGCTCAAAACCAAGGTCCAGCCTGGCGACAGCGTGTTCATCTTCGCCCGTGCGATCTCCGGTCCGCCGGCCCCGCTGGCGGTCAAGCGCATGACCGTGGCCGACTTGCCGGTGACCGTTGAACTGGGCGATGCCGACGCAATGATGCCGCAATTGAAACTGTCGAACTTCCCTGAAGTCCAACTGGTTGCGCGCATTTCCCGTGCCGGCAAACCCACCGCCGGCGAATGGATCGGTCGCAGCCAGCCCCTGGCCAGCAGCACCACCGCGCCGCAAACACTGACCATCGACAGCCCGGACAAATAACAGGAAAACGCAAACATGACCGCATTCGCTCGCATCACCCTGCTCAGTGTCGTATTGGGGTTAAGCGCTTGTGCGGTCCAACGGCCACCGGAGCAAACGGCGCCGCCGCCAATCCCGCCGTCGCAGCCCAGCCCCACGCCATCGACGTCGCCGGCACCGGGCAAGCCGACCATCCCGGCCAAACCCTCCAAGCCGTTGCCACGCACGTCTGCCAGCTTCGCGCCGCCTCCGGGGGGCAACAGCCATTGGGACCCGAAACTTGGGGTCTATGTGCTGGATGATCAGCCCAATACCTTCTATCGGCAGCGTACCTATTACCGTTGGGATAACGGATGGAGCCGGTCGATCAGTCCGAAGGGGCCTTGGGAGGAGACTGATATTCACGGTGTACCGGGTGGGCTGGGACGGCAATTCGGGCAGTAACGCACTAAGGCGACCTTCGGGTCGCCTTTTTCTTGGCTGCTGAATAGTTCGGCTCAACCCCAACTCCTGTAGGAGCTGGCTTGCCAGCGAAGGCGGCCTGACAGCCGACCTGATTCTTGCAGATGTATTCGATCCCTGTGGGAGCGGGCTTGCTCGCGAAGGCGGCCTGACAGCCGACCTATGTTTTGCTGACTGCGTACATATCCATTCCTGCGGTAACGGCGGCTGGCGGTTTCGCCCTTACGGCGAGTCCCTTTGGCAAACGCCCCAAAGGAACCAAAGGTCTCGCCCCTTGCGTCCGGCCCCTCGCTGAGGCTCGGGGTTCCTTCGCTCCGGCATTCATCCGGGGGCATCGCCTCCGGTCGGCTTCGCTTCGACCTCCTCTCGATGTGTTCGGCTTCGCCGAACGGCGCTGCGCGCCCACCCCCGGATGAACGCCTCCGCTCAGCCTCCCGAGGGGGCGGGTGGATCAAGATCAAAAGCTGCAGGCGAGCTAACGCTCGGCCTGATGAGTGGTGAAGAGCGCGGGTGTACGCCGATCTGCTCCTGCTCCTCGTAGGAGCTGGCTTGCCAGCGAAGGCGGCCTGCCAGCCGACCAGAATCTATCGGATGTACTGGGTCCCTGTGGGAGCGGGCTTGCTCGCGAAGGCAGCCCAACAGCCGACTGGAATTTTGTGGATGTATCAAGTCCAAAAGATCGCAGCCTCGTTGCACTCGACAGCTCCTACAGGGAATTGCGCAGGAAAGAGCCAGGCCGGCCGGTAGGCCGCCTCGGGCCCACGGAGCAGGACCGGAGCGAGGTTCCGAACGTCAGGGGCAATAGCCCTTTGGTTACTTTGGGGCTTTTCCAAAGTGACCCGCTGTAAGAGCGGAACCATAAGTGGACGTGACCGCAACAATGGATATGTACACCCTCAAAACATACATCGCCTGACACTCAGCCATCTCAGGCAAGCCAGCTCCCACTGGGGGAATCAGTCATGCCACAAATAACCTCCAGCTCAACCTTTCACAAAACCTTCATCAAATGGCCCATCCAGCGACATGTGCAAGTCATAGGGCTGACATGCCCCGTGCCTAAAGTCGGTTGAACTCAAATGCAGCCACGGATGGCTGTTCAACCAGACAGAGATGCCCATGAACGCAGCTATCCATGTCGATCATCTGAACAAGACCTTTGCGCGTAAAACCGCACTGGTCGACCTCGAACTGACCATCGCGGCCGGTGAGATGGTCGCGCTGATCGGCGCGTCCGGCTCTGGCAAATCCACCTTGTTGCGCCATCTCGCGGGCCTGGCCTGTTGCGATCGCAACAACGGCGGCAGCGTCAAGGTGCTGGGTCGCGAGGTGCAGGCATCCGGCCGATTGAATGGCAAGGTGCGCCGTCTGCGTGCCGACATCGGCTATATCTTCCAGCAGTTCAATCTGGTCAACCGATTGAGCGTGCTCGACAACGTGCTGCTCGGCTGCCTGGGGCGCATGCCGCGCTGGCGTGGCAACTTGAGCCTGTTCAATGCCGAGGAACAGCAGTTCGCCATGGAGTCCCTGGACCGTGTCGGCCTGGCTGACCTGGCGGCGCAACGGGCCTCGACCCTGTCCGGTGGCCAGCAGCAGCGCGTGGCGATTGCTCGTGCGCTGACCCAGCGTGCCGAGGTGATTCTGGCGGACGAGCCGATCGCCTCCCTCGACCCGGAATCGGCGCGCAAGGTCATGGAGATCCTCGCCGACATCAATCGCCGCGACGGCAAGACCGTGGTGGTGACCCTGCACCAAGTCGACTACGCCACCCGTTATTGCCCGCGTGCCGTGGCGCTCAAGGCCGGCCGGATTCATTTCGATGGTCCGGGTACCGAGCTCAGCGGTCAGTTCCTCAACGATTTGTACGGTGCCGACATCGACACCAGCCTCATGTGTTCCGGGCAGACCCTGCACGTCGAACCGGCCCCCCGGCTGGTGTTGGCGCGCGTGTGATCAACCTCGAATTCCCCAACCGTTCACCCTCAGGAAACCTTTCCATGTTGAACCGTATCGGTCGCGTTTTTGCTGGCGCCGCATTGCTCGCCAGCTGTGTGATGGGCACTGCCCAGGCGGAAGAAAAGGCCATCAACTTCGGCATCATGTCCACTGAGTCTTCACAAAACCTCAAGAGCATCTGGCAACCGTTTCTGGATGACATGCAGAAGAAGACCGGCCTGAAGATCAACGCCACGTTTGCCTCTGACTATGCCGGCCTGATCCAGGGCATGCGTTTCAACAAGGTCGACGTCGCCTGGCTGGGCAACAAGGCCGCCATCGAAGCGGTGGACCGCTCCAACGGCGAGATCTTCGCCCAAACCGCTGCCGCCAGTGGCGCCGCCGGCTACTGGAGCGTGTTGATCGTGCGCAAGGACAGCCCGATCAACTCCGTCGACGACATGTTGAAGAACGCCAGGAACCTGACCTTCGGCAATGGCGACCCGAACTCCACCTCGGGCTATCTGGTGCCGGGCTACTACGTGTTCGCCAAGAACAACGTCGATGCCGCCACTGCGTTCAAGCGCACTCTCAACTCCAGCCATGAGGTCAACGCCCTGAGCGTGGCCAAGGGGCAACTGGATGTAGCGACTTTCAACACCGAAAGCTGGGATCGCCTGGAAGTCACCCAGCCGGACAAGGCGGCACTGCTCAAGGTGATCTGGAAGTCGCCGCTGATCCCCGCCGACCCGCTGGTGTGGAGCAAGAACCTGAGCGACAGCGAGAAGACCAAGATCCGCGATTTCATCTTCAGCTATGGCGACACCGACTCCGAGAAAGCCGTGCTCAAGGGCATGCAACTGGGCAAGTTCCTGAAATCCAGCGACGACCAGTTGCTGCCGATTCGTCAGCTCGAACTGTTCAAGCAGCGCACCACCATCAACGCCGATACCAAGCTTGAAGCGGCGGACAAGGCCAAGCGCCTGGCCGAGATCGATGCCGAGCTGGCCAAGCTGCAAGAGCGCATCACCTTGCTCGAGAAGAGCACGGCCAACGCGAGTTGATTCATGTGGGAGCGGGCTTGCTCGCGAATGCGGACTGACATTCACCGTTGATGTCGACTGAGGCACCGCTTTCGCGAGCAAGCCCGCTCCCACAGGTTTTGCGTCTGCACTCGCGTATCACGCCTTATTTGAGATTTTCAAGAGATCCCTCATGACCACTCTGCACGCTGAAGCTGTCGGCAAGCGCACCTGGCCGCAGTACGCCGGTTGGGGCCTGTTCCTGGTCCTGCTGGCCTGGGCCTGGCACGGCGCCGAGATGAATCCGATGGCGCTGTATCGCGACTCGGGAAACATGGCGACGTTCGCCGCGGATTTCTTCCCGCCGGACTTCCATGAATGGCGCGCCTACCTCAAGGAAATGATCGTTACCGTACAAATCGCCCTGTGGGGCACGGTGCTGGCGATTGTCTGCTCGGTGCCGCTGGGCATTCTCTGCTCGGAAAACATCACGCCGTGGTGGATTCACCAGCCGCTGCGCCGGGTGATGGACGCCTTCCGCTCCATCAACGAAATGGTCTTCGCGATGTTGTTCGTGGTGGCCGTCGGCCTGGGTCCGTTTGCCGGTGTACTGGCGCTGTGGATCAGCACCACCGGGGTACTCGCCAAGCTGTTCGCCGAAGCGGTGGAAGCGATTGATCCGGGGCCGGTCGAAGGCGTTCGCGCCACGGGTGCCAGCGCCTTGCAAGAAGTGATCTATGGGGTGATTCCGCAAGTGATGCCGCTGTGGGTTTCGTATGCGCTGTATCGCTTCGAGGCCAACGTGCGCTCGGCGACGGTGGTGGGGATGGTCGGTGCCGGCGGGATCGGGGTGATTCTCTGGGAGAACATCCGCGCCTTCCAGTTTGTTCAGACTTGCGCCGTTTTGCTGGTGATCATCGTCGTCGTCAGTCTGATCGACATCCTCTCGCAACGCCTGCGCAAGCAGTTCATCTGATTTTTCGGAGGGGTGCCCTTGGGCGCTTTTTTTTAAGCATGCAGTTGTCTAGACAAGATGAGCCGGTGTATCGCGAATTGGCCGACATTCTGCGCCGGGAGTTGGCGGATTACCGCGCCGGAGATTTCCTGCCGGGCGAGGTGATGCTGGCCGAGCGCTTCGGGGTCAACCGTCATACCTTGCGCCGCGCCATCGATGAGCTGGTGTTCGAAGGCAGCCTGTTGCGCCGCCAGGGCAAGGGCACCCAGGTGCTGGAGCGGCCGCTGATTTATTCGATGACCGCCGACAGCGCCTACAGCCAGTCGCTGTCGGCCCAGGGGCATGGCGTCGAAGCGGTGTTGCTCAAGCGCCGTTACTGCTTCGCCAGCCGTGAAGAGGCGCAGCATCTGGGCATTGCCGAGATGGCACCGATGATCGAATTGCAGACCTTGCGCAAGCTCGACAGCCAACCGGTCAGCCTGATTCGCCATCGCTACTGCGCCAGCCACGCACCGCTGCTCGCCGACTACACCGGTGGCTCGCTGCGCCAGTACTTGCGCGAGCGGGACCTGCCGCTGACCCGCACCCAAAGCCTGATCGGTGCCCGCTTGCCCAACCGCGAAGAAGCCGCGCTGCTGCTGATGCCCCGGCATCTGCCGGCCCTGAGTGTGTTCACCCTTTCCCGCGATCGCGACGGCCGTGCCGTGGAGCTGGCCCAGTCCACCAGCCGTTCGGATCGCTTCCAGTACCAGGTCGTCACCTGATGGAGAACTCAATGCAAAACCCTGTTCCTCACACCGAGCGCCAGCACTGGATCGGTGTGCTGGCCTGCACCCGTCGCAGTGAATTGCAGCCCTTCGAAGCCGCTTTGCGCGACGTCGAATACCAACTGATTCGCGCCCCGGAAATCGGCATGACCCTGGTCCGTGGCCGCATGGGCGGCAACGGCGCGCCGTTCAACGTCGGCGAAATGAGCGTGACCCGTTGCGTGGTGCGCCTGGCCGATGGCCGTACCGGTTACAGCTACCTGGCGGGACGCGACAAGGTCCACGCCGAGCTCGCAGCTCTGGCCGATGCGCATTTGCAGGGCGCGCAACAGCGCCATTGGCTGGTGGAAATGATCACGCCGCTGGCAACCGCTCAGGCCGAACGCCGGGCGCAAAAAGAGGCGGAAACCGCCGCTACCAAAGTCGAATTCTTCACCCTCGTGCGAGGAGAAAACTGATGAGTGCGCAGCTGTTGCAACCGGCGTTCGCTGACCCGGTGCTGGATGCCCAACGCGGATTTCGTGCGGCGCTCAAGGCGCTGGCCGGCCCCGGTCTGATCCAGAGTCTGCACGCCACCCCGAGCCTCGAAGGGTTGGCGCCTGCGACCTATGCACTGTGCCTGGCCTTGCTGGATGTCGACACGCCGCTGTGGCTGGCACCGGCCTTCGACACACCGCTGATCCGCGCCAACCTGTCATTCCACTGTGGCTGCCCGCTGACCGCCCAGCGTGAAGACGCACGGTTTGCCTTGCTTGCCGCCGAGGATCTGCTCGATCTCAGTGGCTTCGAACATGGCAACGACCGTTACCCCGATCAGTCCTGCACCTTGCTGGTTCAACTGCCAGGACTCGACGGCGGGGCAGGGCTGATGTGGCGCGGGCCGGGAATCGAAACCGAACACGCTGTCGCGCTGCCGGTGGCCGATGGCTTCTGGCGCGAACGTGAACGCCGCAACGAATTCCCTCGTGGACTGGACCTGTTTTTCACCGCCGGCCATGACCTGATCGGTTTGCCGCGCAGCACCCGCATCACAGAGGAGCGCGCCTGATGTACGTAGCCGTCAAGGGTGGCGAACAGGCCATCGACAATGCCC
This sequence comes from Pseudomonas sp. GW821-FHT01C01, assembly GCF_059422645.1. NCBI lineage: Bacteria > Pseudomonadati > Pseudomonadota > Gammaproteobacteria > Pseudomonadales > Pseudomonadaceae > Pseudomonas > Pseudomonas sp. GW821-FHT01C01. Next base: position 118,907 of record NZ_JBWKXF010000009.1, read on the forward strand.
ACCACCTGCTGGCGAAAAAGCGCCGGGGCGATACTTCGGTCAAGGAATTGAGCGTCGAGCAGATCCGTCAGCAATTGCCATTGGCAGTCGCGCGGGTGATGAGCGAAGGCTCGCTGTACGACGAAGAACTGGCCGCGCTGGCCATCAAGCAGGCGGCGGGGGATCTGGTCGAGGCAATCTTCCTGCTGCGCGCCTACCGCACCACGTTGCCGCGCTTCAGCCCGAGCCTGCCGATCGATACCGCGAACATGCAGCTCAGCCGGCGTCTGTCCGCCACCTTCAAGGATGTGCCGGGCGGGCAACTGCTGGGGCCGACCTTCGATTACACCCATCGCCTGCTGGACTTTGCGCTGCTGGCCGAAGGCGAATACCCGGGGCCGCAAGCCACGCCGAATGCCAGCCTTGAACCGTGTCCGCGTGTCCTCGGGTTGCTGGCGCAGGAAGGCTTGATCAAGACCGAATCCGACAACGGCGATAGCGTGGCGGACATCACCCGCGATCCGCTGGAATTGCCGGCCAGCCGCGCTCAGCGCCTGCAAGCGTTGGCCCGTGGTGACGAAGGTTTCCTGTTGGCGCTGGGTTATTCGACCCAGCGTGGTTATGGCCGCAACCACCCGTTCGCCGGGGAAATCCGCATCGGCGAAGTCGAGGTCTGGATCGACCCTGAAGAGCTGGGTTTCCCAATCAACCTGGGCAGCATCGAAGTCACCGAGTGCGAGATGGTCAACCAGTTTGTCGGTTCGGCCACGGAGCTTGCGCAGTTCACCCGCGGCTACGGTCTGGCCTTCGGGCACGCCGAGCGCAAGGCCATGGGCATGGCGCTGGTCGACCGCGCCTTGCGCGCCGACGAATACAACGAAGAGATCGTGTCCCCGGCGCAGCAGGAAGAATTCGTGCTGATGCACTGCGACAACGTCGAGGCCGCAGGCTTCGTCTCGCACCTGAAGTTACCTCACTACGTGGACTTCCAGGCCGAACTGGAACTGATCCGCAAACTGCGCAAACCTGCCGAGGGCAAAAACCATGAATGACCTGAGCCCGGCGCCGGCCCGCGACACGGCGTACAACTTCGCCTACCTCGATGAGCAGACCAAACGCATGATCCGCCGTGCCTTGCTCAAGGCGGTGGCGATCCCCGGTTATCAGGTGCCGTTCGGTGGTCGCGAAATGCCGTTGCCTTATGGCTGGGGCACCGGCGGCATGCAATTGACCGCCGCGATTCTCGGTGCAGATGACGTGCTCAAAGTCATCGACCAGGGCGCGGACGACACCACCAACGCGGTGTCGATCCGCCGCTTTTTCGCCCGCACCGCAGGCGTCACGACCACCGAAAGTACGCCAGACGCGACGGTGATCCAGACCCGTCACCGCATCCCGGAAACCCCGCTGCATGCCGACCAGATCATGGTCTATCAGGTGCCGATCCCCGAGCCGCTGCGCTTTATCGAACCGTCGGAAACCGAGACCCGGACCATGCACGCCCTAAACGATTACGGGGTCATGCACGTCAAGCTCTACGAAGACATCGCCACCTTTGGCCACATCGCCACGGCCTACGCCTACCCGGTGATGGTCGACGAGCGCTATGTGATGGACCCGTCGCCGATCCCGAAATTCGACAACCCGAAACTCGACATGAGCCCGGCGCTGATGCTGTTCGGTGCCGGCCGCGAGAAGCGTCTGTACGCGGTGCCGCCGTACACCCGCGTGACCAGTCTGGATTTCGAGGATCACCCTTTCGAAGCGCAACAGTGGGAAGAGTGCTGCGCCATTTGCGGCAGTCGCGAATCGTTCCTCGACGAGTTGATCCTCGACGACGCCGGCACCCAGAGCTTCGTCTGTTCCGACACCTATTACTGCGCCCAGCGCGTCAGCCAGCAGGAGCAGGGCCAATGAACCAGGCGCTGAAAAACCAACTGCCCGTGTCCACCGAGCCCTTGCTGCGAGTGCGCGACCTGTCACTGTTGTACGGCCCGGAGAAGGGGTGCCAGGACGTCAGCTTCGACTTGTATCCCGGTGAAGTGCTGGGGATTGTCGGTGAGTCCGGCTCGGGCAAGTCCACGTTGCTCTCGCTGCTCAGCGGGCGCCTGCCGCCTCAGCGCGGCAACATTGGTTACCGCGACCAACAGGGTCAGTGGCTGGACCTCTACAGTGCCAGCGAAGCCGAGCGCCGCACCTTGCTGCGCACCGAATGGGGTTTCGTCGAGCAGAACCCGCGGGACGGTTTGCGCATGGGCGTGTCCGCCGGGGCCAACATCGGCGAGCGCTTGATGGCCCAGGGCGTGCGCAACTACCAGCAACTGCGCGGGGCCGGTCTCGACTGGCTGAGCCAGGTGGAAATCGATCCGCAGCGCATCGACGACTTGCCCCGGACCTTCTCCGGCGGCATGCAACAGCGCCTGCAAATCGCCCGCAATCTGGTGTCGAGTCCGCGCCTGGTGTTCATGGACGAGCCGACCGGTGGCCTCGACGTTTCGGTGCAAGCGCGCTTGCTCGATCTGCTGCGCGGACTGGTGCGGGAACTGGACCTGGCGGTGGTAATCGTCACCCACGACCTGGCGGTAGCGCGATTGCTGGCCGACCGCTTGATGGTGATGCGCCGTTCGCGGGTGGTGGAAACCGGGCTGACCGATCAGATCCTCGATGATCCGCAGCACCCTTACTCGCAACTGCTGGTGTCTTCGGTGTTGCAGCCGTGAAGACCCGTTCAATAGTGGAAAACCCTGCGATGAATACCTTGATCGAGGTCCGTGACCTCTCGAAAACCTTCACGTTGCATCAGCAGAACGGCGTGGTCCTCAACGTGTTGCGCGGAGTGGATTTCAGTGTGGCGGCCGGTGAATGCCTGGTCCTGCACGGCCAGTCCGGCGCCGGTAAAAGCACCTTGCTGCGCACTTTGTATGGCAACTACCTGCCGGCGGGCGGCAGCATCCGCGTGCAGCACGACGGCCAATGGCGGGAGCTGGTCGGCGCCGAGCCCCGGGACATCCTGCAAGTACGCCAGCGCACCCTGGGTTATGTCAGTCAGTTCCTGCGAGTGATTCCGCGTGTGGCGTGCCTGGACGTGGTGATGGAGCCGGCCCTGGCCCGTGGCTGGGCGAAAGAGCAGGCACAAGCGCGCGCCGAATCGTTGCTCAGTCGCCTGAACATTCCGCAACGCCTCTGGCAACTGGCGCCCGGCACCTTCTCCGGTGGCGAACAGCAGCGAGTCAACATCGCCCGCGGCTTCATGGTGGCGTGGCCGGTGATGTTGCTCGATGAGCCCACGGCCTCTCTCGACGACAGCAACCGTCAGGTGGTGCTGGAGCTGATAAACGAAGCCAGGAACGCCGGTGCCGCGCTGATCGGCATCTTTCACGACCGCATCGCCCGCGAAGCGGTTGCCAACCGCCATCTCGACATGACTCCAGCCGCTGTGACTGAAAAGGAATACGCCGATGTCCGTTGAACAGATCCTCAGCAATGCCCAACTGGTCACCGCTGACCGGGTGTTCTACGGCACCGTGGTGATGCGCGACGGCTTGATCGCCGAGGTCGCCGAAGGCCCGAGCCGCTTGCCCCAGGCCCTGGACCTCAATGGCGACTACCTGTTGCCGGGGCTTGTGGAGTTGCACACCGACAACCTGGAACGCCACATGACCCCGCGTCCCGGCGTGGACTGGCCGTCGGTGCCGGCGGTGCTCAGCCACGATGCGCAAATCATCGCGGCCGGCATCACCACGGTGTTCGACGCAGTGTCCATCGGCGACGTGAATCCCAAGGGCAATCGCATGCAGAAACTGCCGGCGATGCTCGATGCCATCTCCAAAGCCTCGGACGCCGGGTTGACCCGCGCCGAACACCACCTGCACTTGCGTTGCGAACTGTGCCACCCGGACACCCTGAGCGTGTTCCGCGATCTGGTGGAGAACCCGCTGGTGCAGCTGGTGTCGGTCATGGACCATTCGCCGGGCCAGCGCCAGTTCGTGCTGGAATCCAAGTACCGTGAGTACTACATGGGCAAGTACCACCTGACCACCACGCAGATGGATGAATTCATCACGCTGCAAATGGCCAACTCGCGCACGTACAGCGACCGCTACCGCGCGGCGATCGTCGAGCACTGCCTGGCCCTTGGCCTGTCAGTGGCCAGCCATGACGACGCGACCCTGGCCCACGTCGAGGAGTCGGCGCGCTACGGCATGACCATCGCCGAGTTCCCGACCACCGCCGAGGCCGCGCGCGGTTGTCGGGAGCACGGCATGAATGTGTTGATGGGCGCACCGAACATCGTGCGTGGCGGGTCGCACTCGGGTAACGTGGCTGCCGCAGATCTGGCCGCCGAAGGTTTGCTGGATATTCTGTCCAGCGACTACTACCCGGCGAGCCTGCTGCAATCGGCGTTCGCGCTGGCGGCGCAGAGTGAGCGGATCGGTCTGGCCGAAGCGGTGCGCATGGTCAGCCTGAATCCGGCCCGGGCTGCCGGGCTGCACGATCGTGGCGAGATTGCACCGGGCCTGCGGGCTGATCTGCTGCAAGCGCGCAGTCAGGACGGTCTGCCGGTGGTCCAGCAAGTATGGCGGCAAGCGAAGAGGGTGTTTTGATGTCAGGCAGGTTGATCTATCTCATCGGGCCTTCAGGTTCGGGCAAGGACAGCCTGCTGGATGCTGCGCGAACGCGGTTGGCCGAACGCGGCTGCCGTATCGTGCGGCGGGTCATTACCCGCTCGGCCGAAGCCGTGGGCGAAGCGGCGCTGGGCGTCAGTGCGCAACAATTTGCCGATATGGAAGCTCAAGGGGCATTCGCCTTGAGCTGGCACGCCAATGGGTTGTCCTATGGCATCCCGCGGGAAATCGACGACTGGCTGGCCGCCGGGCAGGACGTGCTGGTCAACGGTTCGCGGGGGCATTTGCAGAACACGCGCCTGCGTTATCCGACGGCATTGGTGCTGTTGCTGACCGTGGATCAAGCGGTATTGCGCCAACGACTGCTGGAGCGCGGTCGAGAATCGTTGATCGAGATCGATCAACGCTTGGCGCGCAATGCCCGATTCAACGAGCAACTGCTGGCCGACGACCCGGCCGTGCACCTGCTCGACAACTCCGGGCCACTGGAGTTTACGGTCGAACGCCTGCTGGCCTGCATTGACGAGCAAGCCCCATGCGCCTGACGTTGCTGGGCACCGGTGATGCGCGGCAAGTGCCGGTTTATGGCTGCGAATGTGTGGCTTGCGTTGCCGCGCGCACCGATGAGCGCTTGCGGCGTCGACCGTGCAGCGCGCTGATCGAGTGCGGTGATCAGCGCTGGTTGATCGACAGCGGTTTGCCTGACCTGTGCGAACGTTTCCCGCCACGCAGTTTCAACGGCATTTTCCAGACCCACTACCACGCCGATCATGCCCAGGGCCTGTTGCATTTGCGCTGGGGTCAGGGCCTGGTGATTCCGGTCCACGGTCCCGTAGACCCGGAAGGCCTGGCGGACCTCTACAAACACCCCGGCATTCTCGATTTCAGCCAACCGTTCGACGGATTCGAAACCCGGCAGTTCGGTGCACTCGGTGTCACCGCGTTGCCACTGCAACACTCGAAACCGACCCTCGGTTACTTGCTGGAAGGAGAAGGGCGGCGAATCGCCTACCTGACCGACACCGTAGGCCTGCCGCCAGACACTTTGAGCTGGCTGCGCCGTGAACCACTGGACTTGCTGGTGCTGGATTGCTCCCTGCCGCCGCAACCCCAGGCTCCGCGCAATCACAACGACCTGAACCTGGCCTTGCAGAGCATTGACCAGTTGCAGCCGAAATCGGCGGTGTTGACCCATGTCGGGCACACCCTTGATGCGTGGTTGATAGAGCATCGTGGTGAGTTACCGGCGAATATCAGGGTCGGGTTTGATGGGGGTGTGTTGTAGCGATCGGGCGTGGTGATTTTCAAAGCATTGCCCGGAAGCTGTTCAAGGCCTTGACCGACTGAACCAGGCCTTGGCGTAACAAGAGATCGAGATAAGTGTCAGTGTTCATCGGTGGTGCCTTTAGTTGCTTGCGCTGTCGTTGCGCCGCGGCGACCACTGCTGCCGGATCCAGGTCGAACAGGTTATCGACGAACTCGTCGGGGTGCTGGGCCTCGAGGCCATAAGGTTGCAGCGCGGTGCGAGGGAAGTCTTTCTGGTTGAAGGTGACAATGACGCTGGCGTTGCAACGAATGGCCGCCGCCAGGACATGTCGGTCATCCGCATCGGGCAGCGTCAGTCCTTGTATCAACGCTTCGTACCCCGACACGCAGGCGTCGGGAATCGCCAGGTCCATCAGCTCGCCGGTGCGATTCAATTGCGCGGCGTTGAGATCCGGGCGGTTTTTCAGCAGATTGCGTTTCCATTCATCGTGTATTGCCACTGACCATTTCGCCCGGAAAAGCCCGGAGAGTGCGAGCCACATCAGAAAGTCTCTCAAGGGCGCGGGGTAAAGAACACAAGCGTCATATACAGCAGTAAATGAAGAATGCCTCACTCGTATCCTGTCCTTAACGCCTGTGCCTGCTCGGCGAGAAGCATCATTGCCTGCTCGCTGGTGGTGTCGCGTCGGTTTTTATAGTCCATCAAATCGGCAAAGCGCACACGTCGGTGCTTGCCGGTTTTGTGGTAGGACAACTCGCCGGATTCCAGCAGTTTGATCAGGTGCGGGCGTGAGACATTGAGCAAGTCTGCCGCTTCCTGCGTGGTCAGTTCAGCGTGTACCGGGACCACCTTGACCGCATTCCCTGCCGCAAGCTCTGCCAGGATGTCGACCAGCAACCTGAGTGCCGAGGTCGGCAACTCTACGTTATGCGCTTCGTTCTGTTCATCAAAGATCTGGATGCGCTGGGTTTCGAATTGAGTAGCGAGATAGGCTGCCAGCGCGCGCTGGCTCTCGATAGCGGCCTGTACTTCGCGTTCTGCGGGTAAGTTGATCGCTGGATGAATAACGGTCGACATGGCGGTTTCCAGTATTCTGAATAATCGATGCTGGCAGGCTATTCGAATTAATCGAAAATCGCAATAAACGAAACCGACGGTTTCAGACCGCTTTTGTCAACAACCCCTGCACATACTCCACAAACGCCCGAGCCTTGGCGCTGGCCATTCTTCCGGTGGGGAACACCGCCCACAGATCCAGGTTCGGCAATGTCCAGTCCTTCATTGCTTCGCGGACTGAACCGTCGGCCAGTTCCGGCGCGAACATCCATTGCGACGCCATGGTCAGCCCTTGATGCGCCAGCACGGCTTCACGCAAGCCTTCGGCGGCGTTGACGCGGATCCGGCCGTTGATGATCACCGATTGCTCCTCGCCGGCCTTGTCGAACTGCCAACTGGTGCCGCCGCCGAGGGTATAGACGATTGCCTGATGCTTGCACAGGTCGGCGGGGCAGGCGGGCTCGCCGTGTTTTGCGAAGTACGCCGGCGTGCCCAGCACCATGCGCCGGCATTCGGCGATCTTGCGGGCGGTCAGGCCCGAGTCGCTCAGCTCGCCCATGCGCAGGGCGATATCGACGCCTTCTTCCACCAGATTGACGTTGCGATCATCGAGCATCAGGTCGATGTTCAACTCCGGATTTTGCTCAAGGAAGGGTCCCAGGTGCGGAACGATGTGCAGCCGGCCGAAGGTGACCGCCGCACAGATACGCAGATTGCCACTCAGCCCGCTGGCGGAGCCCCGTGCAGCGTTATCGGCCTCGTCGGCTTCTTCGATGGCGCGCTTGGCCCGTTCGAAAAAGGCCAGCCCGGCTTCGGTGGGTGTCAGGCCCCGGGTCGAGCGCAGCAATAGCCGCACCGCCAACCGCGATTCGAGTTGCGCGATGGTTTTCGACACGGCCGGCTGACCGATGTTCAGGCGCCGGGCCGCGGCGGAAAACGAACCGGTTTCTACCACGTAGATGAAGGTTTCCATTGCGCCGAGGCGGTCCATTGAAGGTCCTTACGAGATCTGGAAATTACAGGTAACCCAATGTGGGAGCGGGCTTGCTCGCGAAAGCGGTGTTTCCGTCGACATCGATGTTGAATGTCAGTCCGCATTCGCGAGCAAGCCCGCTCCCACATTTGTTAGGGGGCGTTAATCAGAACGCGGCTTTACCCACCGAAGCACCGCCATCGACAAACAGTGTCTGCCCGGTGATGAACCCGCTCTGCTCCGACAACAGAAATGTAATTGCCGAGGCGATTTCCTGTGGCTGCCCCAGGCGACCCATCGGCACGCTGGCCAGAAACCGAGCGTCACCTTTGCTGGCGTCGGTGATGAGAAAGGTACGTCGGGTCATGGCAACTCCTTGTGAGGGCAACGGGTCAGCCGCGGATCGCATCCAGCATCGCTTCAGGCTCTGGGCGCTGAGTGTAATCGGGGTTGACCTCGGCGTAACGCGCAGGCATTGGCAAATGTTCGGGGCGGAACATCTTTTCATCACACTCTGTAAAACAACCGAACGTCGCACTTCGGGTTTTTGTGCTTGAGTAAAGATAACTCTAGGGTTATTTTTGTTTTTGCCAAGCAAGGAGGCTGGTGGTGCAAAGCAGGCTATTGATCAAGGAGTTGGTGGAAGCGGGCTGGACCCTGGACCGGGTCACTGGCAGTCATCACATCTTCACGCACCGTTACAACCCGTACACCATTCCCGTCCCTCATCCAAAAAAGGACTTACCGATCGGGACGGTCAAGAGCATCAGGCGGCGAGCCGGGTTGTACTGCCCGCCAGCCAGTTACGCAGGAGATCCATAATGCAATATCCAATCTGTATCGAATGGGGCGATGAGAACACCGCCATCGGTATCCAGATCCCCGATATTCCAGGTGCGGTGACCGCCGGGGATACCTTTGAAGAGGCTTACAACGCAGCTGTCGAAATTGCCCACATCATGCTGCAGGAGATGGCGGCAGACGGCGACACGATTCCGATGCCGACTTCGGCGGCATTGCACCGCGGGAATCCGGAATTCGCCGATATGGGCTGGGGCATGCTGGAACTGGACATCTCGCCGTACATGGGCAAGACCGAGAAGGTCAATGTCACGTTGCCCGGCTATGTGATCCAGCGCATTGACCGCTATGTGCGTGAACACAATGTCAAAAGCCGCTCCTCCTTTCTGGCGGATGCGGCGATGGAGAAACTGGTTCGGCAATGAGTGGTGCCAAACACATCGCAAGCAAGTTCGATCCGGCAGGGCCAATGGAAAACCTGCTCGCGATGCTTTCGAGGCCTTATGCCGTCGCCAGCGAAGCCTTCGGCGAAGCACTCAAGAACCGCAACAACGCCAGCAACGGAAACGCGCTGCCGACCATCACGATCCACAACCAGCCGCCGTGTTCGTACACCGCGCTGGCTACCGAAGAGCCGAATGCGCCGCCGATGAAAATGCTGGTCATGTACAGCGCATTCAGGCGGCTGCGGCTTTTGCCGTCGAGGGCGTAGACCGAACGTTGGCCGAGGACCATGTTCATCTGCACGCAGAAATCGAGTACCACGCCGGTCACGGCCAGGCCGATGACGCTGTAGGCCGGATGGATGAACGCCGGCAGAAAACTCAGGCTGGCGAACAGCAGGGCCAGCAATGACGCGATGCGGGTGTGACCGGCATCGGCCAGGCGTCCGGCGATGGGGGCGGCAATGGCGCCGATGGCCCCCACCAGCGCGAAAATCGCGATCTCGCTTTGCGACAAACCGTGATTGCGCGCCAGTTCCAGCGGCACGGCGGTCCAGAACAGGCTGAAGGTGGCAAACATGCAACCCTGGTAAAACGCACGCTGGCGCAGGACCGGTTGTGTGCGCAACAGCGTCCACAGCGAGCCCAGCAACTGCCCATAGGATGCGTTGTGATCAGGCTCACGCTTGGGAATGGTTACTGCCAGCACGATGCTGATGGCCGCCATCAACACCGCGGCAATCACAAACATCGCCCGCCAGCCGAAGTGGTCGGCCACCACACTGGACACCGGCCGGGCCAGCAGAATGCCGAGCAACAAACCGCCCATGATCCCGCCCACCACACGGCCACGGGTTTCTTCCGGCGCCAGGTGCGCGGCCAATGGAATCAGGATCTGCACCGAGACCGAACTGAACCCCACCAACAGCGAAATCAGCAAAAACACGTTCGGCTGATCGGTGAACGCCGCACCCAGCAGGCTAATAATCGCCACCAGGGTGGTGGTGATCATCAAGCGGCGGTTCTCCAGCAAATCCCCCAGCGGCACGAGGAAAAACAACCCCAGTGCATAGCCGATCTGGGTCAGGGAAACGATCAGGCTGGCCATGGTGTTGGTCAGGCCAATGTCCGGGGCGATCAGGCCGATGATCGGCTGGGCGTAGTAGATGTTGGCGACAATGGCGCCGCAGCAGAAGGCGAACAGCAGCACCATGCCTCGGGTCATTGTCGCGGTGCCGTGGGGCACCTGGGTCGCTGGGTTCATAACGGGTCTCGCTGTACGGAAAGGAATGCGCGCAGGCTAATGGGCTGACTGAAACGGCGGAAGCGGGATTGGAGTGATAGCTATCATTCCATTGCGGAATGACTGACGGACGCGTGTGTCGTCCGCCGAATGGCCTTGCGTCAAAAGATCGAAGGTCAATGATACATTCACTTACATCTTGTTCGATAGCGTGCTTATGTTCTCTCGCCACGTCTCACAACCAGAGGGCCACTCCATGAATGTGAAGTTTCGTCAGCTGATTCGCTGGGTTTCAGTCGTCACCTTAATCAGCGTATTCAACGCTGGCCTGGCCCAGGCCGAGGATGCGCCGGGCACGCGCATCGGTGTGCGCGGCGAGATCACCGGCGTCAGTCCGGACGTTCTGAAAGTCCATGCCAACAGCGGCGAAAACGTGGTGATCAATCTGACCAAGGACACCAAGGTCCGCGCCGTGACCCTGGCCAATATCGACGACATCAAACCCGGCAGCTACATCGGCTCTGCGGCTATTCCTCAGGAGGATGGCACCCTCAAGGCCCTGGAGGTCCACGTTTTCCCTCCGGAGCTGGCCGGCAGTGGCGACGGTCATCGGCCGTTTGATCTGGTCAAGGGCAGCAGCATGACCAACGGCAGCGTCGGCGACCTGGTAGTGAGCAATGGCCGGGTGCTGACCGTCAACTACAAGGGCGGTCAACAGAAGATTCTGGTGCCCGAAGACGTGCCGATCGTCAACCTGATGCCGGCCGATCGCAGCCTGTTGAAAGTGGGCGTGAAGATCGTGACTTTCGTGACGCAGAGCGCTGATGGCACGCTCACGGCCCAATCCATTTCGGCGGGCAAGGATGGCGTGACGCCGCCGATGTAGCGACGTCCTGCGCCTCGACCGACCATCCGAAGAAACGCCTGTATTTCCCTGGCAGCTAGAATTTACAGGGGGGATCACTTCAACGCGTCCTTACAAGCGGGAGTATCACGATGAAAATCGTATCTTCGCTGGCGTTAGTGGTAGCGGTCGGTTGGATCTCTGGGTGCTCGACAGTGCCTGACAGTCAGGTCACCAGTGTTCCCCTGAATGCTACATCCATTAATCCCGGGAATATTGCCCGGTTGGTCATGATGCCCAGTGATAACGCAACAACATTCTGGGTTGAGGTCAGCGGCGAGAGCATGGGCAGCACGTTGCCGGGTCGGTTGACGGCCTACATCTATCCGGGAAGCTGTGGGAACCTGGGTTCGAAACCAGCCTATGACATGAACGACGGTCCAAATGCACGGTTCTATTCGCAAGCGTCTAACCAGCGCTTCTGGAAAAGCGCACCGGTCGCCGTCGAGACCCTTCGAGCCGGCGGCTATGCCTTGGTGGTGCGTGAAAGCCCGGCCGATGGCCATCAGGCTATTTTCTGCGGCAACCTGAGCTGAAACATACACGGAACACTGTAGGAGCGAGCCTGCTCGCGATGGAGTCACGGTCAACGCGTTTATTCAGAAAAAACGCATTATCGTTGACGTCCATCGCGAGCAAGCTCGCTCCTACAGGTGTTTATTGCGCATAGATCTGGTCGAAAACGCCGCCATCATTGAAGTGGGTCTTCTGCACGGTGCGCCAGTCACCGAAGGTCTTCTCGACCGACAGGAAGTCCACTTTCGGGAAACGGTCGGTGTATTTGGCCAGTACGGCCGGGTCACGCGGGCGCAGGTAGTTTGCCGCAGCAATCTCCTGACCTTCCGGCGACCACAGGTATTTCAGGTATTCCTCGGCCGCCGCACGGGTGCCTTTCTTGTCGACGTTTTTGTCGACCACCGACACCGGTGGCTCGGCTTCGGCGGAGACGCTTGGGTAGATGACTTGGAACTGGTCGCGGCCGAACTCGCGGGCGATCATTTCCGCTTCGTTCTCGAAGGTCACCAGCACGTCGCCGATCTGGTTGGTCATGAAGGTGGTGGTGGCGGCACGGCCACCGGTGTCGAGTACTGGCGCTTGTTTGAACAGTTTGCCGACGAAGTCTTTGGCCTTGTTTTCGTCGCCGCCGTTTTTCAGCACGTAACCCCAGGCCGAGAGGTAGGTGTAGCGACCATTACCGGAAGTTTTCGGGTTGGGGACGATAACCTGAACGCCATCCTTGAGCAGGTCCGGCCAGTCTTTCAGGGCTTTCGGGTTGCCCTTGCGTACGATGAACACGGTGGCCGAAGTGAACGGCGCGCTGTTGTTCGGCAGGCGCGTGACCCAGTTGTCCGGGACCAGTTTGCCGTTGTCGGCCAAAGCGTTGATGTCGGTGGCCATGTTCATGGTGATCACGTCAGCCGGCAGGCCGTCGATGACCGAGCGCGCCTGTTTGCTGGAACCACCAAAGGACATTTGCAGGGTGATGTTTTCGTTGTGTTCGGCCTGCCAGTGTTTCTGGAACGCAGTGTTGTAGTCCTTGTAGAAATCGCGCATCACGTCGTAGGAAACGTTGAGCAGGGTCGGTGCGGCATGAGCCACGCTGGTCAGTGCCAGGCCAGCGGCCAGAAGAGAGGCGCCAAAGAGTTTTTTCACTGCGAATTCCCTGTTCTATGTAGGAGCTGCCGCAGGCTGCGATCTTTTGATCTTCTGTTTCTAAAAGCAAGATCAAAAGATCGCAGCCTGCGGCAGCTCCTACAGGTTATTTGTTGGTTTCAAAGCACGCGACTATAGCCGGGCTCGTTTAGTCCTTTAAAGATTAAAAAGCTCTTTGCTTATTCCAGTTTTTTGAACAACGCATTGCCACAACGGGAACAGAACGACGCTTCCTGTTCGTGGCTGTTTTTCGCGCACACCGGGCAATCGTGCTGTAACTGACCACCGCGCATGGCGGTGGCCAGTTCGGCGGTGAAGATCCCGGTGGGCACGGCAATGATCGAGTAACCGGTGATCATCACCATCGACGAGATGACCTGGCCAAGGGCAGTCTTGGGCACGATGTCGCCATAACCGACGGTGGTCAGGGTGACGATCGCCCAGTAGATGCCCTTGGGAATGCTGGTGAAGCCATGTTGCGGGCCTTCGACCACGTACATCAACGTGCCGAACACGATGACCAGAGTGCAGACGCTGAGCAGGAACACGAGGATTTTCTGCTTGCTGCCGCGCAAGGCATCGAGCAGGTAATGGGCTTGTTTGAGGTAGGGACCGAGCTTGAGCACGCGAAAGATCCGCAGCATCCGGATGATCCGAATGATCAGCAGGTACTGGGCATCGCTGTAGTACAGCGCGAGGATGCCGGGCACGATGGCCAGCAGATCCACCAGCCCATAGAAACTGAACGCGTAGTGCAGCGGTTTGGGCGAGCAGTACAGGCGCAGGATGTACTCGCCGAGGAAAATGATCGTGAAGCCCCACTCGATGTACGCCAGCAGGCTGGCGTAGTTCTGGTGGACGTCATCGATGCTGTCGAGAATCACCACCACCAGGCTGGCGAGGATGATAAGCAACAGGGTGGTGTCGAAACGTCGCCCGGCAACGGTGTCGGTCTGGAAAATAATCACGTACAGGCGATTACGCCACGTGTCGTTGCTGTTCATGCACATCGCCTTGGCCGCAAATCAGGGCAGCCTAGGTTGATTCTCCCCGGGAGCGCAAGGCGCGCTTTCGACGGTGGCTTTGCCAAGCATTTGCACGGCGCTGCGGATCAGCCAGCAGGCAAGAATGAACGGCGCGGTCAGCGTGGCCAGACCGATGGCGGAAAAGACCGGCGTCAGCAGCAGCGCCAGGCCAATGCCAACCAGTGGCAGCCACGGTTGGCGACGCTGAGAGTTGAAGGCGAGGGCGGCGAGTACGGCGTTATAGCCACCAAGGCCGAGCAATGCGCTGTAGAAGTCGTGGTGCAGCAGGCTCCAGCCCATGCCCGCGACAGACGCCAACAACGCCCAGCAGAATGCGCGGCGATCAGCGATCAGCAAACCGGCGGCAATCATCGCACCGGCCAGCGGATGACCGAGGAACATCACCTGGCCAACGCCTTTGAGTGGTGCGGCGAGCATGTTCAGCGTGTTGATTTCAATCAAATGCGCCTCTGTCGAAGGCGTGGCGAAGCACAGCAGCAACCAGCTCAGCCCCACAAAGGGGGCGGTGTAGGCGGGCAGGCATTGGCTGACGCGGGCACGTTTGAGCCACTGTTGAGTGATCATCGCGCTCAGGCCACCGGCGGCCAGAATCAGTGGCGGCATCATCGCCGACCAGGGGAAATACAGGCTCAGCAACAGTCCGAGCAGGACGCCGTTGTAGCTGTACAACCCGGCCTGGCGATCAGTCTTGGCATAGTTGCGGCGTTGCGCGGTGAGCAGCCCGGCGACACCGCCGAGCAATGCGCCGCCGAGCAAGGCGGGCGCAGTGAATAAAATGGCCAGGAGGCACAGCAGGCCGCACAGCGGATTGCGCTGGAGGAAGATCTGGCTGAAGCCGTTGAGCAATGCTTCGGCCCAGTCGGGGCAGTGGGTGTTGAAATGGTTGGCAGGCATGGCAGTTCTGAAAGTCAATGAAACCGGGTTGCCTGCATCGCTGGCAAGCCAGCTCCTACAGAAATACGCTGTCCCTGTAGGAGCCGGCTTGCCGGCGATGAGGCCGGTATGGGCGCTAGATCAATGTCTCGATACGCAGAGAGTTAGTCGATCCCGGCTGCCCAAACGGCACACCGGCGGTGATCAATAACGTGTCGCCACGCTGCGCCATGCCTTGGGCCTGGGCGATCTCCAGTGCCGTCGAGCAGACTTCATCGACCTGTCGCAGGCGGTCATTGACCACAGAGTGCACGCCCCACGCCACACTCAGGCGACGGGCGGTTTGCAGGTTCGGTGTCAGGTTGAGGATCGGCACCGTCGGTCGCTCCCGCGCTGCACGCAAGCTCGACGCGCCGGACTCGCTGTAATTCACCAGCACCGCCACCGGCAGCACGTTGCTGATGCGGCGAATGGCGCAGCTGATCGCGTCGGAAACGGTGGCCTCGGCTTTCGGCCGGCTGACGTCGAGTTGAGTCTGATAGTCCGGACCGTTTTCCACCTGGCGGATGATCTTGCTCATCATCTGCACGGCTTCGAGCGGGTATTCGCCGGACGCGGTTTCCGCCGACAGCATCACCGCGTCCGCACCTTCGGCCACCGCGTTGGCGACATCGGTGACTTCGGCGCGGGTTGGCGCCGGTGAGAAACGCATCGATTCCAGCATTTGCGTGGCCACCACCACCGGTTTGCCGAGCTGGCGGCAGGTGCTGATGATGTTCTTTTGAATCTGCGGCACGCTTTCAGCCGGCACTTCCACACCCAGGTCACCCCGGGCGACCATGATCGCGTCGCTCAGTTCGGCGATTTCGCGCAGTTGTTCAACGGCCGAGGGTTTCTCGATCTTGGCCATCAGGAAGGCCTTGTCGCCGATCAGGCTGCGGGCTTCGCGGATGTCGTCCGGACGTTGCACGAACGACAGCGCCACCCAATCCACACCCAGCTCCAGACCGAAGGTCAAGTCGCGGCGATCCTTGGCGGTCAGCGGGCTCAGGTCGAGCACCGCTTGCGGCACGTTCACGCCTTTGCGGTCCGACAGTTCGCCGCCATTGAGCACGGTGGTGTCGATGGCATCGGCGTACTTGGTCACGACCCGCAGACGCAACTTGCCGTCGTCCAGCAGCAGGTCCATGCCCGGCTCCAGGGCCGCGATGATTTCCGGGTGCGGCAGGTTGACCCGGCGCTCATCGCCCGGCGTGGCATCGAGGTCCAGGCGCAAGGCCTGGCCGCGCACCAGTTGCACCTTGCCTTCGGCGAACTTGCCGACGCGCAGTTTCGGGCCTTGCAGGTCCATCAGAATGCCCAACGGATAATTCAGCTGGCGCTCGACTTCACGAATCCACTGAAAACGCTGGGCGTGGTCGGCGTGATCGCCATGGCTGAAGTTCAGGCGGAAGATATTGACCCCGGCCAGCACCAGTTCACGGATGTCGTCGATCCCTTCGATGGCCGGGCCGAGCGTGGCGAGGATTTTGACCTTTTTGTCAGGCGTCATGTTGAGTGCTCTCGAGGATCAGGATGGCGCGGAAGTCGTTGACGTTGGTGCGGGTCGGCTCGGTAACGATCAGGGCGTCGAGTGCCTCGAAATAGCCGTAGCCATTGTTGTTGTCCAACTCGTCGCTGGCGCTCAGGCCCATTGCTGCGGCGCGGGCGTAGCTGTCCGGGGTCATGATCGCGCCGGCGTTGTCTTCGGAACCGTCGATGCCATCGGTGTCACCGGCCAGCGCGTAGACGCCGGGCAGGCCCTTGAGGCTGTCGGTCAGGCTCAGCAGGAACTCGGCATTGCGCCCGCCACGACCGTTGCCGCGCACGGTGACGGTGGTTTCGCCGCCCGAGAGAATCACGCAGGGCGCCGCCAACGGCTGACCGTGCAGGACGATTTGTCGCGCGATGCCGGCGTGGACTTTCGCCACCTCGCGGGATTCGCCTTCCAGGTCACCGAGGATCAGCGGACTGAACCCGGCCTGACGGCATTTCACCGCCGCCGCTTCCAGCGATTGTTGCGGACGGGCGATCAATTGGAAGTGACTGCGGGCCAGGCTCGGGTCGCCGGGTTTGACGGTTTCCGATTCAGGGCTTTGCAGCCAGTTGCGCACCGAGGCCGGAACCTCGATGGCGTAGCGTTTGAGGATCGCCAGGGCTTCGGCCGAGGTACTCGGGTCGGCCACGGTAGGGCCGGAAGCGATGACCGTGGCGAGGTCGCCCGGTACATCGGAAATCGCGTAGGTGTAAACCGTGGCAGGCCAGCAGGCTTTGCCCAGGCGGCCGCCCTTGATCGCCGAGAGGTGCTTGCGCACGCAGTTCATCTCGCCGATGGTGGCGCCAGACTTGAGCAGGGCTTTGTTGATCGACTGCTTGTCGGCCAGGGTGATGCCTTCGGCCGGCAGTGCCAGCAGGGCAGAGCCACCGCCGGAGAGCAGGAAGATCACGCGGTCGTTTTCGTTGAGGTCGCTGACCAGTTCCAGCACGCGCTTGGCCACGGCCAGGCCGGCGGCGTCCGGCACTGGATGCGCGGCTTCGACCACTTCGATTTTTTCGCAAGGGGCGCCGTGACCGTAACGGGTCACCACCAGGCCGGAGACTTCGCCCTGCCAGCAGCGCTCGACCACCTGGGCCATGGCGGCTGCGGCTTTGCCGGCGCCGATGACGATCACGCGACCGCTGCGGTCGGCAGGCAGATGGGCTTCGAGGACTTGTTGCGGATGCGCCGCGTCGATGGCTGTGGCAAACAGCTCGCGCAGCAATTGTTGCGGATCGACCGACATGGCGGGCTCCCGGAATTCTTGTTATTGGGGGTGGCATTGGAATCGTGGTGCATGGATCGCTGGCAAGCCAGCTCCTACAGGGTTTGACCTGCCTCTGTAGGAGCTGGCTTGCCAGCGATCCAGACGCCTCGGTGCTTCAGATACACCGAGGCGATTTTGTCGCGAGCAAGCTTGCTCCTACTTGCGAATCGAGAAGTTCGCCATGTGTTCCAGACCCTTGATCAGCGCCGAGTGGTCCCAGTTGCTGCCACCGATGGCCGCGCAGGTGCTGAACACTTGTTGGGTGTTGGCGGTGTTCGGCAGGTTGATGTTCAGCTCCTTGGCGCCTTGCAGGGCCAGGTTCAGGTCCTTCTGGTGCAGGCTGATGCGGAAGCCTGGATCGAAGGTGCCTTTGATCATGCGCTCGCCGTGCACTTCGAGGATCTTCGACGAAGCGAAACCGCCCATCAGCGCTTCACGTACCTTGGCCGGATCGGCACCGTTTTTCGAAGCGAACAGCAGGGCTTCGGCCACGGCCTGAATGTTCAGGGCCACGATGATCTGGTTGGCCACTTTGGCGGTTTGACCGTCGCCGTTGCCACCGACCAGGGTGATGTTCTTGCCCATGGCCTGGAACAGCGGCAGGGCGCGTTCGAAGGCGTCGGCATCGCCGCCGACCATGATGCTCAGGCTCGCAGCCTTGGCGCCGACTTCACCACCGGATACCGGGGCGTCGAGGTATTGCGCGCCTTTTTCGTTGATCCTGGCCGCGAAAGCCTTGGTGGCGGTCGGCGAGATCGAACTCATGTCGATCACCACTTTGTCTTTGCCAACACCGGCAGCAACGCCGTCGGCGCGGAACAGTACGTCATCGACCTGCGGGGTATCCGGCACCATGACGATGATGAATTCAGCTTCCTGGGCGACTTCTTTCGGGGTCGCCAGGGCGATGGCGCCAGCGGCGACCAGGTCGGCAGGAGCAGGGTCGTGGTGCGCCGACAGGAACAGGCTGTGACCGGCTTTTTGCAGGTTCGCCGCCATTGGGTGGCCCATGATGCCGGTGCCGATAAATCCGATTTTAGCCATGAGAAAATCCTCTTGTTTTTGTCTTGCCCAAGCAAATAGGGGAATGCTTTTGTAGGAGCCGGCTTGCCGGCGAAGGCGGTTGGATGACTAGCGCAAGGCTTGAAGGCGCCTTCGCTGGCAAGCCAGCTCCTACAGGGGTTTGCGTCAGATTGCGTTATGGGTTTTCAACCAGCCCAGGCCTGCTTCAGTGGTGGTCAGCGGCTTGTATTCGCAACCGACCCAGCCCTGATAACCGATGCGGTCCAGGTGTTCGAACAGGAAGCGGTAGTTGATTTCACCGGTGCCTGGTTCGTTGCGCCCCGGGTTGTCCGCGAGCTGCACATGGTTGATCTCGCCCAGGTGCGATTGCAGGGTGCGGGCCAGGTCGCCTTCCATGATTTGCATGTGGTAGATGTCGTATTGCAGGAACAGGTTGGCACTGCCGACCTGCTCGCGAATCGACAGGGCTTGCGCCGTGTTGTTCAGGTAGAAGCCCGGGATGTCACGGGTGTTGATCGCTTCCATCACCAGTTTGATACCCGCCGCTTGCAGCTTGTCGGCCGCGTACTTGAGGTTGGCGACGAAGGTTTTCTCCACGGTGGCATCGTCAAAGCCCTGCGGACGAATACCGGCCAGGCAGTTGACCTGGGTGTTGCCCAGCACTTGCGCGTAAGCGATGGCCAGATCGACACCGGCACGGAACTCCTCAACCCGATCCGGCAGGCACGCGATACCGCGCTCGCCCTTGGCCCAGTCACCGG
The DNA here is from genome assembly GCF_059422645.1 of Pseudomonas sp. GW821-FHT01C01. Classification (NCBI taxonomy): domain Bacteria; kingdom Pseudomonadati; phylum Pseudomonadota; class Gammaproteobacteria; order Pseudomonadales; family Pseudomonadaceae; genus Pseudomonas; species Pseudomonas sp. GW821-FHT01C01. Next base: position 138,397 of record NZ_JBWKXF010000009.1, read on the forward strand.
CCGGCAGGTTGAACAGCACTTGAGTCAGACCGTTGGTGTCGAGCTGGGCCTTGATTTCGGCGGAGCTGAAGTCGTACGGGAACAGGTATTCGACACCACTGAAGCCGGCCTTGGCGGCCGCTTCGAAGCGGGCGAGAAAGTCCTGTTCGGTGAACAGCATGGACAGGTTGGCTGCGAAACGCGGCATGGTGGTCTCCCGTAAAAATATGGGCCTGTAGCAGCTGCCGAGGCACGAGGCTGCGTTGGGCTGCGAAGCGGCCCCCCGATGGCGGTCCTGCGGACACGCAACGCAGCCTCGTACCTCGGCAGCTGCTACAAGTGTCAGGTTCTTAATCGAGCAACGAAATCGCAGTCGGTGCGTCGTCGCCGACCAGCGCCAGGTCTTCGAATTCGTTGACGGCGTTGATCTCGGTGCCCATGGAAATGTTGGTCACGCGCTCCAGGATAATCTCGACGATCACTGGAACCTTGAACTCTTCGATCAGCTCCTGGGCCTTGCGCAGGGCAGGCTGGATCTGAGCCGGTTCGAATACGCGCAGTGCCTTGCAGCCGAGGCCTTCCGCCACCGCGACGTGGTCCACACCGTAGCCGTTGAGTTCCGGCGCGTTCAGGTTGTCGAAGGACAGCTGCACGCAGTAGTCCATGTCGAAACCGCGCTGCGCCTGACGGATCAGACCCAGGTACGAGTTGTTCACCACGACGTGGATGTACGGCAGCTTGAACTGCGCGCCCACCGCCAATTCCTCGATCATGAACTGGAAGTCATAGTCCCCCGACAGGGCCACGACTTTACGGTTCGGATCAGCCTTGACCACGCCCAGCGCTGCCGGAATGGTCCAGCCCAGAGGACCTGCCTGACCGCAGTTGATCCAGTGGCGCGGCTTGTAGACGTGCAGGAACTGCGCGCCGGCAATCTGCGACAGACCGATGGTGCTGACGTAGCAGGTGTCTTTGCCGAACACCTGGTTCATCTCTTCGTAAACGCGTTGCGGCTTGACCGGCACGTTGTCGAAGTGAGTCTTGCGCTGCAGGCTGGCTTTACGCTGCTGGCAGTCTTGCAGCCAGGCGCTGCGGTTTTTCAGCTTGCCGGCGGCTTGCCACTCGCGAGCGACTTCGATGAACACGGTCAACGCGGCAGCGGCGTCGGACACGATGCCCAGGTCCGGGGTGAACACGCGGCCGATCTGAGTGCCTTCGATGTCGACGTGAATGAACTTGCGGCCTTCGGTGTAGACATCAACCGATCCGGTGTGACGGTTGGCCCAACGGTTACCGATGCCGAGCACCACGTCGGATTTCAACATCGTGGCGTTGCCGTAGCGGTGCGAGGTCTGCAGACCGACCATGCCCACCATCAGTGGGTGATCGTCCGGGATGGTGCCCCAGCCCATCAGGGTCGGGATAACCGGAATACCGGTCAGCTCGGCGAACTCCACCAACAGATCGCTGGCGTCGGCATTGATGATGCCGCCACCGGCCACCAGCAATGGGCGTTCAGCCTGATCCAGCAAGGCCAAAGCCTTCTCGACTTGAACGCGGCTGGCGCTCGGCTTGGCCAGCGGCAGTGGCTGGTAAGCGTCGATGTCGAATTCGATTTCCGCCATTTGAACGTCGAACGGCAGGTCGATCAGCACCGGGCCTGGACGGCCGGAGCGCATTTCATAGAAAGCTTTCTGGAACGCGTAAGGCACCTGGCCTGGTTCCAGAACAGTGGTCGCCCACTTGGTGACTGGCTTGACGATGCTGGTGATGTCGACAGCCTGGAAGTCTTCCTTGTGCATACGGGCGCGGGGTGCCTGGCCGGTAATGCAGAGGATTGGAATCGAGTCGGCCGAGGCGCTGTAGAGCCCGGTGACCATGTCGGTACCGGCAGGGCCGGAAGTCCCGATGCACACGCCGATGTTGCCGGCCTTGGTGCGGGTGTAGCCCTCGGCCATGTGCGAGGCGCCTTCAACGTGGCGAGCGAGTACGTGATCGATGCCGCCGACCTTTTGCAGGGCGGAGTACAGCGGGTTGATGGCGGCACCCGGGATGCCAAAAGCGGTATCGACCCCTTCACGGCGCATCACCAGAACGGCGGCTTCGATTGCTCTCATTTTGCTCATGGTTTTGTGCCTCTTTACGTTTTGTAATTGTATACAAGTGGCTTTGCGCAGAGTGTATTCACGGCGGACGGCGCAGGTCAATCCATTTTCTCAAGCGCTCGTTTCATTCGTCGGAAGCCAGATCTACTGTGGCTTTTCGTCGCATGTGGCGCTTTTCGATAATTATTGTATACAAAAAAATAATTCATTGTGTTCTATTTGTTGCATCGGGCTGCGGCACAACGGCGCAGCCCAACGGCTTTCCGAAAAACAAAATGAGGACGGCACCATGAGCGCTTTAACCTTGAAAGTCGCAGTCAACCTGGTCAACGAGGCCATCACCGCCGGGCGCGCAATCGCCGCGGCACCCTTGACCATCGCAGTACTGGATGCCGGCGGGCATCTGATCACCCTGCAACGCGAAGACGGCGCCAGCCTGCTGCGCCCGCACGTCGCCATCGGCAAAGCCTGGGGCGCCATTGCCCTGGGCAAGGGGTCACGCCTGCTGGCACTGGACGCCCAGCAACGGCCGGCGTTTATCGCCGCATTGAACAGCCTGGGGCAGGGCAGCGTCGTGCCGGCACCGGGTGGTGTGCTGATTCGGGATCAGGACGGCAACGTGCTGGGGGCGGTGGGGATCAGCGGCGATCTGTCGGATGTTGATGAGCAGTGCGCGATCACTGCGATTGAGGCGTTGGGGTTGGTGGCGGATGCGGGGGTAGCGGCTTGATCTGCGCTGACTGAACTACCGCTTTCGCGAGCAAGCCCGCTCCCACAGGGGGCTGTGGTTGGGCACAAAGTGTGTGCACACCGCAAATCCCTTGTGGGAGCGGGCTTGCTCGCGAAGGCAATCTCCCAGACACATCCAGCTAAAAGTCTGTCCCGCCATTCTGTCTTCGCTGATCTAGCCTTTTCTGGAGTTCATCCATTAGAGGGGCAAAGGAATGCCTGAGCTGTCAGCTTCACACCGCCTGTGCATCGGCCGCTACGCCGAGCAAAATCGTATCTATCTACTGACTGCCAACACACTAAAGCGAGAGCCCGTTTTCAGGGATTACCCCTTGGGCAGGATGGTGGTGCATCAGTTCAGGCAAGCGCAGAGTGAGGGATTTGCCGAGTCGTTGGCCTGGGTGGTCATGCCGGATCATTTTCATTGGTTGATTCAGTTGAACAAAGGATCGCTCAGCCAACTGATGTGCCAGACGAAGTCATTGAGTACTCGTGCTATCAACAGTGCAACTGGCAGAACGGGGAGTCTCTGGCAGCAGAGTTTTCATGACCATGCGCTGAGAAAAGAAGAAGATCTGGTGAAGCTGGCTCGATATGTTGTGGCTAACCCATTGCGGGCCGGGTTGGTTCAGAAGCTGGGCGATTATCCGTTGTGGGATGCGATCTGGGTTTGATCTACAACCGGGTTGCCGCCATTCGCGAGCAAGCCCGCTCCCACAGGGAATTTGCAACACCATAGATCCAATGTGGGAGCGGGCTTGCTCGCGAATAGCCTTGATGCGATCTACCGCTCCGGCTCACACCCCTTGAGCACCAACCGGATAATCGTCTGCGCAGCCGCTTCGTAATCTTCTTCATCCAGCCTGGCCTTGCCGGTGATGGCGGTGATTTGCCAGTCAAAGTCGGCATAGGTCTGGGTCGCGGCCCAGATGCTGAACATCAGGTGATTGGGGTCGATGGGGGCGATTTGCCCGCGGTCGATCCAGGTCTGGATGCACTCGATGTTGTGCTTGGCCTGGCCATTGAGCTGATCGACCAGGTCGGCGCTCAGGTGCGGGGCGCCGTGCATGATTTCGCTGGCGAACACCTTGGAGGCGAAAGGCAGGTCGCGGGAGATGCGGATTTTCGAGCGAATGTAGCCGCTGAGCACTTCACCGGGTTCGCCGTCCGGATTGAACGGTGTCGAAGCCTGCAGGATGGGCTCGATGATGCTTTCCAGAACCTCGCGGTAGAGGTTTTCCTTGGATTTGAAGTAATAGTAGACGTTGGGCTTGGGCAATCCCGCCTTGGCTGCGATGTCGCTGGTTTTGGTCGCAGCGAAGCCTTTGTCGGCGAATTCCTCACTGGCGGCACGCAGGATCAGTTGTTTGTTGCGCTCGCGGATAGTGCTCATAAACCGGGTGATTCCTTGCCTGTTCTGGCGGTTGCGCATGGTATCACCGGCCTCGCGCGGCGCTCAAGAATGCACCGCAGCCCGTGATGCCACGCTATGCTGCTGCGCATTCATTGCAGAAGGAAACCCGATTCATGGCAGGAAGCAGTTTGCTGGTACTGATCGACGACATCGCAGCCGTGCTGGATGACGTCTCATTGATGACCCAAATGGCCGCCAAGAAAACGGCCGGTGTACTCGGTGACGACCTGGCACTCAATGCCCAGCAAGTCAGTGGCGTGCGTGCCGAGCGGGAAATCCCGGTGGTTTGGGCGGTCGCCAAGGGTTCGTTCATCAATAAATTGATCCTGGTGCCGTCGGCGCTGGCCATCAGTGCATTCATTCCGTGGCTGGTCACACCGTTGTTGATGGTCGGCGGTGCCTATCTGTGCTTCGAAGGCTTTGAAAAACTCGCCCACAAGTTCCTGCACAGCGAGGCTGAAGACGTCGCCGACCATGCGCAGTTGGTCGAGGCGGTGTCCGATCCTGCCACCGACCTGGTGGCGTTCGAGAAAGACAAGATCAAAGGAGCGATCCGCACTGACTTCATTCTTTCGGCAGAAATCATTGCCATCACCCTCGGCACTGTGGCCGGTGCGCCGTTGAGCCAGCAAATCATCGTGTTGTCGGGGATCGCTATCGTCATGACCATCGGCGTCTATGGCCTGGTGGCGGGTATCGTCAAGCTCGACGACCTTGGCCTGTGGTTGACGCAGAAACCCGGGCAGATGGCGAAAAGCATCGGTGGCGCCATTCTGCGCGCTGCGCCGTACATGATGAAAAGCCTGTCAGTGATCGGCACGGCGGCGATGTTTCTGGTGGGCGGCGGGATCCTCACTCACGGCGTGCCGGTGGTGCATCACTGGATCGAAAATGTCAGCGTCGGGGCAGGCAGTGGCGGGTTTGTCGTGTCGATGCTGCTCAATGCCGCAGCGGGGATTGTGGCAGGTGCGGTGGTGTTGGTTGGAGTCATGGCCGTCAGCAAAATCTGGAAAGCGCTGAAAGGCTGAAACCAACACATAACAAATGTGGGAGCGGGCTTGCTCGCGAAGGGGGCGTGCCAGTCACCAAAAAGGTTTCTGATACACCGCTTTCGCGAGCAAGCCCGCTCCCACATTGTTTTTCGCTGCCTTACTTACTCGGCAATTTGCAACTTGCGCGCTTCGGTGTAGACGTAACGCACTTTCTCGTACTCGAACGGCGAGTTCGTCTGACCATAGCGGAAGGTGGTCTGGTGGCGCTTGTCGATGCTGCGCAGGATCCAGACTTCCGGATGGTTGGAGCTGACTTCGGCCACGTTGAGGAAGTTGATCGCATTCTCGGCCGTGAAATCCACCGCCAGGCCGCCGGTGTCACGCAGGTTGGACGGACCGAGGATCGGCAGGACGAAGTAAGCACCGCCCGGAACGCCGTAGAAGCCTAAGGTCTGGCCGAAGTCTTCGCTCTGGCGCGGCAGGCCCATGGCAGTCGCCGGGTCCCACAGGCCGGCGATGCCGATGGTGGTGTTGAGCAGCAGGCGTCCGGTGGTTTCCAGCGAACGCTGGCCCTTGAGCTGCAGCAAACTGTTCAACAGGTTCGGCACGTCGCCCAGGTTGTTGAAGAAATTGCTGACACCGGTGCGCAGGAAGCTCGGGGTGACGTAGCGGTAACCATTGACCACCGGCATGAACACCCATTGGTCGAAGCGGTAGTTGAAGTGATAGACGCGCCGGTTCCACTCTTCCAGCGGATCGTAGACGGCCAGCGCGCTGAGCGTCGAACGTTCGAACTCGCGCTGGTCCAGGCCCGGGTTGAATTTGAGTTTGCTCAGCGGTTCCTTGAAACCGTCACTGTCCACGACCACAGGAGCATTGGCTTTGCTGTTGTCGGCATTGGCGACGCCTGCACAGAGTAACGCTGCGAAAAGCAGGAGGTATTTAGCCACGGAAGAACTCCAGCATGGCGTCGCTGTTGACGCGGTAATTAAGGTTGCCGCAATGGCCGCCGTACGGGTAAACGGTCAGGCGATCACCAAAGGTTCTGCGCAGGAAACCCAGGTCGCCCGGGCCGAGGATCACGTCGTCGGCGTTGTGCATGACGGCAATTTTCGGGCTGTCGTGCAGATAGTCCTTCAGTGCATACAGGCTTACCTGGTCAATCAGTTGCAGCAGGCTGCCGCCGTCGGTTCGGGCGCGCCACATCGGGATGACTTGTTCGGTGATGTAGCAGTCGAAGTCGCATTGCAGTGCACGCTTGAGGAATGGCGTGAGGCTGGTGCCCTCGGTGATCGGGAATTTGGGTGGGGTGATCAGGCCGCGACGGTTGATCAGGTCCGAGGTGAAGGCAATGTCGGCCGCCGAAAAGCGGAACGACGTGCCAATCAGCATGGCCATCTGTTCGTTGGTCAGGTGCTGCTTGGACTGCTGGAAGTCGTAGAGCAGGGCGTCGTTGAGGTCGATGTAGCCCTTCTGCTGGAAGTAGCGGGTCAGTTTGTTCAGTACCAGTTCATAGAACGTGGTGCTGTTGTTGATGCCCTTGACCTCGGTCTGTACCAGCTTGTCGAGGTTGGTGATCGAGGTGTAGAGGTTGACCGGCGGGTTGAGCAGCAGGACTTTCTTGAAGTTGAAGCTGCGGCGGGTTTCATCCAGGTGCGCGACGAAGGCGGCATCCAGTGCACCGAGGCTGTACCCGGTCAGGTAGTAATCGGTGACTGGCACTTTCGGGTTCTGTGCCCGCACGGCCTGCATCACCCGGTACATGTCTTCGGCGTCTTCCTTGGAAACGCCCGGCGTGGCGAAGCGTGATGCGGCACTCATGAAATCATAGCTGGTGGGTGATGACAGCTGCACCACGTGGTAACCGGCCTTGTAGTAGAGCTTCTTCAGGTATTCGTTCAGGCTGCTGTCATAACGTGCACCGGTGCCGGCGATCAGGAAAATCAGCGGCGCGGCGTGATCCTGCGTGGCAATGCGGTAGTCGAGCTTCTTGACCGCCCAGAAATTGTCCGGCAATTCGAACGCCCGTTCCGGACGCAAGGTGACGCTGCGCACCGTCTGATCAATGTCATCGTCCAGCGGTAGCTCCGGACGCAAGTCCGGCGGCGTGGTCGCGATGGTCGCCTCGAACGGATTAGTCAGGGGGTAGCCATAACTGGCGGCATCAATATCGACTGCCAGTGCGGACGCACTCAATATAAGGCCGCCAAACAGGGCGGCGAAGCGCAAGGAACGGAGCATGACTAAATCCCTTAGAAGAAGGTGCCGAATGAGTTTCGCAGGCTATGACCACCGGATCTGCGCCAAAGTGCCAACCTTAGGCACCAAACTGGCCTAATTTCGAAGTAATAGTAGCCGGACGATACACTTTGCAGCGATTGAATGACCAGTTAACAGTTGTTAGCGCTTGCGAAACGCTTTCGGGCGATTAAGCTGGCCGCCGTTTTTCGCCATTTGGAGTGCTTCATGTCCCGCCGTCTGCCCGTGATTCTGCTGCTTGTTTTGCTGCCTGTCTGGCTGGCCGCCAGTTATGGCGCGCGTTATGGCTTCATGGAGGATGCACAGTGGGTCGGCATTTGCGTGGATGAGGCGAGCCGCTGGGAATGTCAGGTGCGTTCGAACCTGGGCTTGATGATTCACTTCGCGGTTCTGGGTTGGGCTGCGCTGGCCGCAGCGATCATCGGCTTTGTCGTGCCGGGGCGGGCAGGCTGGTGGCTGGCGGTGCTGGCGCTGGTGTTCGGGTTTCCGGCGCTGGCGTTGTACAACACCACGCTGGCGGTGTTTGCGGTGGTGATTGCCGGGTTGCGGTTGGTCAGGGCTTCCCGTAGCGCCTGATAGTCAGCCTTCGCGAGCAAGCCCGCTCCCACATTGATCCTTGTCGTACACAAAATTTATGTTCGCTGAGAACCACTGTAGGAGCGGGCTTGCCCGCGAAGAGGCCAGCAAGGTTGATGAAAATTAAACCTTGCGAACCCGCAGGCAACGCCACAACGCCGCCACCATCAACACACTCACCAGCGCCCAACCCCAGGCCTGCTGATTCTGCAAGCCTTCGCGATACAGCTGCGGCGCAATGCCGGCACCGATGATGAAGGTCAGCAGGGCAAGCTCCCGACGCGACGCGCTCACCGGACGGCACAGATACACCAGCGCCGGCACAATGAACGCGACACTCGGGAAGCTGCGATAACGCGGATCGAACACCAGCTCCAGCATCATCACGGCGGCCGCGAAACCTGCCGTTGCAACCAACCAGCCAGCACGGCGTTCCAACAAATTGAAAGCCCGTCCGCGCCAACCGGTGCGAGGGCTCAAAGCCAGCGCAGCGTGGGCCAGCACCAGCAGATTCAGAGCGGTCAGCAATCCGACCCATAGCCATTCACTGGTAAAGCGCGTGGTCACCCGTGCCAGGTCACCCCAGGCACCGATCGAGCAGGCCGCCAATGCGCCGAGCAGGGGCAGCACCAGCGCCGAGCGCGTCGTACGAACCCGGCCACCGAGCAGCAACGTGCCGATGAAAATCAGCCCGCCTGCCGCCAGCCATTGCGACCAATACGGGACGTTTGTCACGGGCCCGGCCAGCACGCCCTTGTCCTGGCGATCGGCATCGAACAGCCCCCAGTAACCCCCGACCGCGCCTTCACTGGCGCGCTTCCACGGTTGGTCGAAGGCTTCGATCAGGTTGTAGTGCCAGCCCTGTTGCTCGGCCATGGCGACAAAACCACGAATGAACCGGGCTTCATTGACCCGGCTCGGCAGGGCCGTTTCGCGCTGGCGGCCTTCGCTGGGCCAGCCGGTTTCGCCGATCAGTACATCCTTGGGCGCGAATTTGTTGCCAAACACCTGGCGCACTTCGGCCACATGTTGCAGGGCGGCATCGATGTTCGACGGATCATCTTCCCAGTACGGCAGCAAGTGAATGGTCAGGAAGTCCACGGCGGGGGCGATTTCCGGATGCTTGAGCCAGAACTCCCAGACGTCGGCATAAGTGACAGGCTGCTTGACCTGGCTTTTGACCTTGTTGATCAGCCTGGCCAGTTGTGCGCCAGTGACTTCCTTGCGTAGAAGGGTTTCGTTGCCGACGATCACCGCGCTCACCACATCCGGGTTGGCGTTGGCCGAGGCAATCAGCAGGTCGACTTCTTTCTCGGTGTCCACCGGGTTGCTGTTGACCCAGGCGCCGATCATCAGCTTCAAGCCGTGCTTGCGCGCAAGGTCCGGCAGGGCTTCGAGGCCGGTCATGGAATAGGTGCGGATGCATTCGAAACGGGTCGCCAGCAGCGCGAGGTCAGCGTCCATGCGCTCGGGACGAAGGTTGAACGGCACATCGAACGGTGACTGGTCCTTGTCGAACGGCGTGTAGGACGCGCATTGCAGCTTGTGCGTTGCGCTGGCCACGTCCGGCAGAATCACCGGTTTGCCGAGGCCGTACCAGAAGCCGCCAAGGGCAAACAGCCCCAGCAGGCAAGCGAATAGATAAGCAGCAAAAGGGAAGCGGGATGTCGCGGACATGGTCAGGCCGTGTGGGAGCAAAGCGGCGCATGTTACCTGCATTTACCGCGAGCTTGGTGGCCTGCATGATTTTGACATGCAATGTTCGGGCGGATTGGCAGGGAGGGGGGATGCGGTGAGGATTAATGGCTTTCTGATGTCGTTTCTCGATGGATCGAGGTCGCTGGCAGAGCAGGTCGCGAAGAGCGTCAGGTTGATTATCGAAGGCGTCAGTACTCCGCTGATGTCGGGACGAGTTTGCTGTGAAGCGTGATGGGGGCGCTGTGCACCATAACAATACGTTTAAGCGACTCGGCATCCGTCGAGCGCAGCACTTTCGGGGAAGTAACGATGAAGATGCGACGACTCTTGGGCGCAGGTGCCGCTTTGGTGCTGGCGATCAGTTCTACCGTGGCCAGTGCCGCCAGCAAAGAAGTGACGATCGGTTATGTCGACGGTTGGTCGGACAGTGTTGCCACGACCAACGTGGCTGCCGAAGTGATCAGGCAGAAACTCGGTTATGACGTGAAGCTGCAAGCCGTTGCCACCGGGATCATGTGGCAGGGCGTGGCCACTGGCAAACTCGACGCCATGCTGTCGGCCTGGCTGCCGGTGACCCACGGCGAATACTGGACGAAGAACAAGGATCAGGTCGTCGATTACGGCCCGAACTTCAAGGACGCGAAAATCGGCCTGATCGTGCCAGAGTACGTTAAAGCCAAGACCATCGAGGACCTGAAAACCGACGACAGCTTCAAGAACCGTATCGTCGGCATCGACGCCGGTTCAGGCGTGATGCTCAAGACCGATCAGGCAATCAAGGACTACGACCTGACCGGTTATCAACTCAAGGCCAGTTCCGGTGCCGGCATGATTGCCGAGCTGACCCGTGCCGAGAAGAAAAACGAATCCATTGCTGTGACCGGTTGGGTGCCGCACTGGATGTTCGCCAAGTGGAAACTGCGTTTCCTCGAAGACTCGAAGGGCGTGTACGGCGCAGCTGAAACCGTGAACAGCATCGGTAGCAAAGAACTGGGAACCAAGGCGCCGGAAGTGGCCAAGTTCCTGAAGAACTTCCAGTGGGCCTCCAAAGACGAAATCGGTCAGGTCATGCTGGCGATCCAGGATGGTGCCAAGCCTGAAGCGGCCGCGAAGGATTGGATCGCCAAACACCCTGAGCGTGTTGCTGACTGGACTAAATAACAGTCGCCTCGCTTTAACTTGTGGGAGCGGGCTTGCTCGCGAAAGCGGTGTAACAGTCAACAATAATGTTGAATGTTATGGCCCCTTCGCGAGCAAGCCCGCTCCCACATTTATTTTGTACATGCTGGAAATTGGCGAAAATGTCATGTGGTTCTAAGACTAAGGTCGTCTGGAACCTGCCCCGCAGCCGCATAGAGTGGATACCGTTCCAACTAAATCTGTGCTGCGAGGATAAAAACAATGAACGACAGCATTTACCTCTCGATTCAAAACAGCCCGCGCTTCAAGGAGCTGGTTAGCAAGAGAGAACGATTCGCCTGGATTCTTTCGGCGATCATGCTTGGGCTCTACTCCGCATTCATCCTTTTGATTGCCTACGGGCCGCAAGTGCTGGGGACGAAAATCAGTCCCGAGTCTTCGATTACCTGGGGCATACCGATTGGCGTCGGGCTGATTGTTTCGGCCTTCGTCCTGACCGGTATCTACGTACGACGTGCCAATGGCGAGTTTGACGACCTGAACAATGCGATTCTCAAGGAGGCTCAGCAATGATCCGGCGTCTACTGGCTCTATTGAGCATCGCGGCTTTTGCACCGGTAGCCTGGGCGGCTGATGCCCTGACCGGTGAAGTGCACAAACAACCCCTCAACGTTGCCGCGATCCTGATGTTCGTTGTGTTCGTGGGGGCGACCCTGTGCATTACTTACTGGGCCTCCAAGCGTAACAAGTCCGCTGCGGACTACTATGCGGCAGGTGGCAAGATCACCGGATTCCAGAACGGCCTGGCGATTGCCGGCGACTACATGTCGGCCGCCTCGTTCCTGGGGATTTCCGCACTGGTGTTTGCTTCCGGCTATGACGGGCTGATCTATTCGATCGGCTTCCTGGTGGGTTGGCCGATCATTCTGTTCCTGATCGCCGAGCGCCTGCGTAACCTGGGCAAGTACACCTTTGCCGACGTGGCGTCCTACCGCCTCGGGCAAACCCAGATCCGCACGTTGTCCGCCTGTGGTTCGCTGGTGGTGGTGGCGTTCTACCTGATTGCGCAGATGGTGGGTGCCGGCAAGCTGATCCAGCTGCTGTTCGGCCTCGACTATCACGTCGCGGTGATTCTGGTGGGCGTGCTGATGTGCCTTTACGTGTTGTTCGGCGGCATGCTGGCGACCACCTGGGTGCAAATCATCAAGGCTGTCCTGCTGCTGTCCGGCGCCTCCTTCATGGCGCTGATGGTGATGAAACACGTCAACTTCGACTTCAACGTGCTGTTTTCCGAGGCCATCAAGGTTCACCCTAAAGGTGACGCGATCATGAGCCCGGGCGGCCTGGTGAAAGATCCGGTCTCGGCGTTTTCCCTCGGTCTGGCACTGATGTTCGGTACCGCTGGCCTGCCGCACATCCTGATGCGCTTCTTCACCGTGAGTGACGCAAAGGAAGCCCGCAAGAGCGTGCTGTACGCAACCGGCTTCATTGGCTACTTCTACATCCTGACCTTCATCATCGGTTTCGGCGCGATCCTGCTGGTCAGCACCAACCCGGCCTTCAAAGACGCAGCCGGCGCGTTGCTCGGTGGTAACAACATGGCGGCGGTACACCTGGCCAACGCGGTCGGTGGCAGCATTTTCCTGGGCTTCATCTCGGCCGTGGCGTTCGCGACCATTCTGGCGGTAGTTGCCGGTCTGACCCTGGCTGGTGCCTCGGCGGTGTCCCACGACCTGTATGCCAGCGTGATCAAGAAGGGCAAGGCCAACGAGAAGGATGAGATCCGCATTTCGAAGATCACCACCGTTGCTCTGGGTGTGTTGGCCATCGTTCTGGGCATTCTGTTCGAAAGCCAGAACATCGCGTTCATGGTGGGTCTGGCGTTCTCCATCGCGGCGAGCTGCAACTTCCCGGTACTGCTGCTTTCCATGTACTGGAAAAAGCTGACTACTCGCGGTGCGATGATCGGCGGCTGGATGGGCCTGATCAGTGCTGTAGGCCTGATGGTCCTTGGCCCGACCATTTGGGTGCAGATCATGCATCACGAGAAAGCCATCTTCCCGTATGAGTACCCGGCGCTGTTCTCGATGATGATTGCCTTTGTCGGGATCTGGTTCTTCTCGGTTACCGACAAGTCTACTGCGGCTGACAATGAGCGTGCGCTGTTCTTCCCGCAGTTTGTTCGTTCACAGACGGGGCTTGGAGCGAGTGGGGCGGTATCGCACTAAGGCTTCAACGCTTTATATATAAGTTGCACTGACACCAATGCCCTGGTCGAGAGATCGGGGCATTTTTGTTTGGGGCTTGCTAGTTGTGTTGTCAGGGCTGGCGCCTTCGCGGGCAAGCCCGCTCCTACAGTGATTGTGGCTGCACCAGAGATTCTCTGTAGGAGCGAGCTTGCTCGCGAAAGCGCCAGATCGATCACTGCGATACTTGGAGCAGGGCGGGGTACTGAGGCCCAAACAAAAACGGCCTCTATTTAAATAGAGGCCGTTCCCGGTACAACTCAACTCGCTACAGCAAGACAGATCTTACTTGCGGTCTTCCAGCTTGGTGATGTCACGCGATTCGTAGCCGGTGTACAACTGGCGCGGACGGCCGATCTTGTACGGGCTGGAGAGCATTTCTTTCCAGTGGGAGATCCAGCCGACAGTCCGCGCCAGGGCGAAGATCACGGTGAACATGCTGGTTGGAATGCCGATCGCCTTGAGGATGATCCCCGAGTAGAAGTCGACGTTCGGGTACAGCGAGCGTTCGATGAAGTACGGGTCGGTCAGGGCGATCTCTTCCAGGCGCATGGCCAGTTCGAGTTGCGGATCGTTCTGGATGCCCAGTTCCTTCAACACTTCGTCGCAGGTCTGCTTCATTACTGTGGCGCGTGGGTCGCGGTTTTTGTAAACGCGGTGACCGAAGCCCATCAGTTTGAACGGATCGTTCTTGTCCTTGGCCTTGGCGATGAACTTGTCGATGTTCGAAACATCGCCGATTTCATCGAGCATGGTCAGTACGGCTTCGTTTGCACCGCCGTGGGCAGGGCCCCACAGTGCAGCGATGCCGGCGGCGATACAGGCAAACGGGTTGGCACCCGAAGAGCCCGCCAGGCGCACGGTGGACGTCGAGGCGTTCTGCTCGTGGTCGGCGTGGAGGATGAAGATCCGGTCCATGGCCTTGGCGAGTACCGGGCTGATCGGTTTGATCTCGCACGGGGTGTTGAACATCATGTGCAGGAAGTTTTCCGCGTACGACAGGTCGTTGCGCGGGTACATCATGGGTTGGCCCATGGAGTACTTGTAAACCATTGCGGCCAGGGTCGGCATCTTGGCAACCAGGCGGATCGCGGAAATTTCGCGATGCTGCGGGTTATTGATGTCCAGGGAGTCGTGGTAGAACGCCGAGAGGGCACCGACTACGCCGCACATGACGGCCATCGGGTGGGCGTCGCGACGGAAACCGTTGAAGAAGGTCTTCAGCTGCTCGTGAACCATGGTGTGGTTCTTCACGGTGCTGACGAACTGGGCCTTCTGTTCTGCGGTCGGCAGTTCGCCGTTGAGCAGCAGATAGCAGGTTTCCAGGTAGTCCGACTTTTCAGCCAGCTGTTCGATCGGGTAGCCGCGGTGCAGCAGAATGCCGTTGTCGCCGTCGATATAGGTGATCTTCGACTCGCACGAGGCGGTCGACATGAAGCCTGGGTCAAAGGTGAAACGGCCCGTGGCCGTCAAGCCCCGAACATCGATAACATCGGGACCAACGGTGCCGGTTAAAATGGGCAGCTCGACGGGGGCTGCGCCCTCGATGATCAACTGCGCTTTTTTGTCAGCCATGTGGCCTCCTATTTATGCTTGAAATCATCAGACAGACCCCCCACGCAGGGCCCGCACCACTATAGTGAGATAAATTCGAATGTCAATTTGCCTAAAGTCTTGCTCCAGAAGGCTTTAACCGGACTTTTTTCTCGAAATTGCCCGCCATTTACGCCTTTTATGTCAGTTGCGCAATCCGCTGTTTGGGTTAGGTCTTTGCGTTGTCATTAGTAGCCTAACTGTCTATACTCGGCCACCGACCGCCAAGGGCTTTTGGGCCTGCTTTATTGGGGGTCGCATCCCTGGGTGGTGGTTACCTGACCAGTGCACTCCCCAACAACTTTGCCCTGATTGTTAGGGGCTCTTCAGTGTGAAAAAAAAGCCGTGAAAAGCCAACGACCTGTAAACCTAGACCTAAGGACCATCAAACTCCCCATCACCGGCGTTACGTCGTTTCTTCACCGTGTTTCCGGCATCATCCTCTTCCTGGGCCTTGGCTTCATGCTTTATGCATTGGGCAAATCTCTGGGTTCCGAGGAAGGTTTTGCCGACGTGAAGGCAACCTTGACCAGTCCACTGGCCAAGTTCGTAGCATGGGGCCTCCTGTCCGCTCTTCTGTATCACCTGGTAGCCGGTGTGCGCCATCTGATCATGGATATGGGCATCGGTGAGACGCTGGAAGGCGGCCGCCTGGGCTCGAAAATTATCATCGCCGTTTCCGTGGTGTTGATCGTTCTGGCAGGAGTTTGGATATGGTAACCAGCGTTACGAACCTTTCGCGTTCCGGTCTTTATGACTGGATGGCGCAACGTGTGTCTGCGGTCGTTCTCGCGGCTTATTTCATCTTCCTGATCGGATACCTCGCAGCGAACCCGGGCATTGGCTACGACCAATGGCACGGCCTGTTCGCCCACAACGGGATGCGTATCTTCAGTCTGCTGGCCCTTGTGGCCCTGGGCGCTCACGCCTGGGTCGGCATGTGGACCATCGCGACCGACTACCTGACGCCGATGGCGCTGGGCAAGTCCGCGACTGCAGTACGTTTCCTTTTCCAGGCAGTATGCGGCGTTGCGATGTTCGCTTACTTCGTCTGGGGTGTGCAGATTCTCTGGGGTATCTGAGTCATGGCTAACATTCCAACGATTTCTTTCGACGCCATCATTATTGGTGGTGGCGGTGCCGGCATGCGCGCAGCGCTGCAACTGGCACAAGGCGGTCACAAGACTGCCGTGATCACCAAGGTTTTCCCGACCCGTTCGCACACTGTATCCGCTCAAGGCGGCATCACCTGCGCGATCGCGTCTGCTGACCCGAACGATGACTGGCGCTGGCACATGTACGATACCGTCAAGGGTTCCGACTACATCGGTGACCAGGACGCTATCGAATACATGTGTCAGGAAGGCCCGGCTGCCGTCTACGAGCTGGACCACATGGGTATGCCGTTCTCGCGTACCGAGCAAGGTCGTATCTACCAGCGTCCATTCGGCGGCCAGTCGAAGGATTACGGTAAAGGCGGCCAGGCTGCCCGTACTTGCGCTGCGTCCGACCGTACTGGTCACGCGCTGCTGCACACCCTTTATCAGGGCAACCTGAAAGCCGGTACCGTGTTCCTGAACGAGTACTACGCTGTCGATCTGGTGAAAAACGGCGAAGGCGAGTTCGTCGGCGTGATCGCCATCTGCATCGAAACCGGCGAAACCACCTACATCCGCGCGAAAGCCACCGTGCTGGCGACCGGCGGTGCAGGCCGTATCTACGCTTCGACCACCAACGCCCTGATCAACACCGGTGACGGCGTTGGTATGGCGCTGCGTGCCGGCGTACCGGTACAAGACATTGAAATGTGGCAGTTCCACCCGACCGGTATCGCCGGCGCTGGTGTACTGGTTACAGAAGGTTGCCGTGGTGAAGGTGGATACCTGATCAACAAGCACGGCGAGCGTTTCATGGAGCGTTATGCTCCGAACGCCAAAGACCTTGCCGGTCGTGACGTTGTTGCCCGTTCGATGGTTAAAGAAATCATCGCCGGTAACGGTTGCGGTCCGAATGGCGACCACGTAATGCTCAAGCTCGACCACCTGGGCGAGGAAGTGCTGCACAGCCGTCTGCCAGGCATCTGCGAACTGTCGAAGACTTTCGCGCACGTTGACCCGGTTGTTGCTCCGGTTCCGGTTGTTCCGACCTGCCACTACATGATGGGCGGCGTTGCCACCAACATCCATGGTCAGGCGATCACCCAGGACGCCGAAGGCGTGGATCAGATCATTCCTGGTCTGTTTGCCGTGGGCGAAGTGGCTTGCGTATCGGTTCACGGTGCCAACCGCCTGGGCGGCAACTCTCTGCTCGACCTGGTGGTATTCGGTCGCGCTGCCGGCCTGCACCTGGAAAAAGCACTGACCGACGGCATCGAATACGACGACGCCACCGACGCCGACATCAATGCGGCCCTGGCCCGTCTGTCCGCTCTGAACGAGCGTACCGAAGGTGAAGATGTGGCTACCCTGCGTCGCGAGCTGCAAAGCTGCATGCAGAACTACTTCGGTGTATTCCGTACCGGCGAATACATGCAGAAAGGTATCGCTCAGCTGGCTGAGCTGCGTACCCGCATTGCCAGCGTGAAGATCAACGATAAGTCGCAGGCGTTCAACACTGCCCGTATCGAAGCGCTGGAACTGCAAAACCTGCTGGAAGTGGCTGAAGCTACCGCCATTGCTGCCGAAGTGCGTAAAGAGTCCCGCGGTGCTCACGCCCGTGAAGACTTCGAAGATCGTGACGACGAAAACTGGCTGTGCCACACCCTGTACTTCCCGGGTGACAAGCGCGTCACCAAGCGTGCCGTGAACTTCTCGCCGAAGACTGTTCCGACTTTCGAACCTAAAGTCCGGACTTATTAAGGGTGACCGCCATGTTGCAAGTCAGTGTTTATCGTTACAACCCTGATCAGGACGCTGCGCCGTTCATGCAGGAATTCCAGGTCGATACCGGTGGTAAAGACCTGATGGTGCTGGATGTGCTGGCCTTGATCAAAGAGCAGGACGAGGGTTTCTCCTATCGTCGCTCTTGCCGTGAAGGTGTTTGCGGTTCCGACGGCATGAACATCAACGGCAAAAACGGCCTGGCGTGCATCACGCCGCTGTCTGCCGTCGTAAAAGGTAACAAGTTGATCGTTCGTCCTCTGCCAGGTTTGCCGGTTATCCGTGACCTGGTCGTCGATATGAGCATCTTCTACAAGCAATACGAGAAGGTTAAGCCATACCTGCAGAACGACACGCCGGCTCCGGCCATCGAGCGTCTGCAGTCCCCTGAAGAGCGTGAAAAGCTGGACGGTCTGTACGAGTGCATCCTGTGCGCTTGCTGCTCGACTTCCTGCCCGTCCTTCTGGTGGAACCCGGACAAGTTCCTGGGTCCAGCTGCTCTGCTGCAAGCGTACCGCTTCCTGGCAGACAGTCGTGACACCAAGACGTCCGAGCGTCTGGCTTCGCTGGATGACCCGTTCAGCGTATTCCGCTGCCGCGGGATCATGAACTGCGTCAACGTATGTCCGAAAGGCCTGAACCCGACTAAGGCCATCGGTCACATCCGTAACATGTTGCTCTCGAGCGGCGTGTGATTCAGCTGTTGTACCCGTAGGACCGCTGTACCCGTAGATGCTACGGCGCAGGCTTCAACCGGCGCCGTAGTTTTAACCTGAGCAGCAGCTTAAAAGGCTGCGGCTCTTATTTTGAAGAAATGAGACAAGCAGGGGCATCCGGGCTGGTACCCGGACTATCAGTGTGATCCTAGTGGCTTGTTTTGGTCGCTGCATTCGGACTTCTGCAAGTTTGCTCGGTGTCGACACCGATGGTGTTCCCCTAACCGAGGGTGACCAAGCATGCAAGAAAGCGTGATGCAGCGCATGTGGAACAGTGCCTACCTATCCGGTAGTAACGCTGCCTATGTGGAAGAGCTTTACGAGCTCTACCTGCACGACCCTAACGCTGTGCCAGAAGAGTGGCGCACCTACTTCCAGAAGTTGCCTGCTGACGGCAACTCTGCCACCGATGTTTCGCACTCCACAATTCGCGATCATTTCGTCTTGCTGGCAAAGAACCAGCGCCGCGCCCAACCGGTTTCCGCCGGCAGCGTGAGCAGTGAGCACGAGAAGAAGCAAGTTGAAGTGCTGCGATTGATCCAGGCCTACCGTATGCGTGGCCACCAGGCAGCCCAGCTTGACCCGCTGGGACTGTGGCAGCGTCCTGCACCTGCAGACCTGTCGATCAATCATTACGGCTTGACCAATGCCGATCTTGATACGACCTTCCGTGCCGGCGACCTGTTCATCGGCAAAGAGGAAGCGAGCCTACGCGAAATTCACGAAGCGTTGCAGCAGACATATTGCCGCACCATCGGCGCTGAATTCACGCATATCACCGATTCCGAGCAGCGCCAGTGGTTCCAGCAGCGTCTGGAAAGCGTGCGCGGTCGTCCGACGTACTCCGCCGACATCAAGAGCCACCTGCTCGAGCGCGTGACCGCCGGCGAAGGCCTGGAAAAATACCTGGGCACCAAATACCCGGGTACCAAGCGTTTCGGTCTGGAAGGCGGCGAAAGCCTGATTCCGATGCTCGACGAGCTGATCCAGCGTTCCGGTTCCTACGGCACCAAGGAAATCGTCATCGGCATGGCCCACCGTGGCCGTCTGAACGTGCTGGTCAACACCTTCGGCAAGAACCCGCGCGAGCTGTTCGACGAGTTCGAAGGCAAGAAGAAGGTCGAGCTGGGTTCCGGTGACGTCAAATACCATCAGGGCTTCTCGTCCAACGTGATGACCACTGGCGGTGAAGTTCACCTGGCCATGGCGTTCAACCCGTCCCACCTGGAAATCGTTTCCCCGGTTGTCGAAGGTTCGGTTCGCGCCCGTCAGGATCGTCGCAACGACCCGACCGGTGAGAAGGTTCTGCCGATCTCCATCCACGGTGATGCTGCATTCGCAGGTCAGGGCGTGGTCATGGAAACCTTCCAGATGTCGCAGACCCGCGGTTTCAAAACCGGCGGTACCGTGCACATCGTGATCAACAACCAGGTTGGTTTCACCATCAGCAACCCGCTGGACTCGCGCTCCACCGAGTACGCGACCGACGTTGCGAAAATGATCCAGGCACCGATCCTCCATGTGAATGGTGATGATCCGGAAGCTGTATTGTTCGTGACCCAGCTGGCCATCGACTACCGCATGCAGTTCAAGCGTGACGTGGTGATCGACCTGGTCTGCTACCGTCGTCGCGGCCACAACGAGGCCGACGAGCCAAGCGGTACCCAGCCTCTGATGTATCAGCAGATCACCAAACAGCGCACCACCCGTGAGCTGTATGCCGATCGTCTGACCCAGGGCGGTGTGCTGGACGCAGCGCGTGTTCAGGCGAAAGTCGACGAATACCGCAACGCGCTGGACAACGGTCTGCACGTAGTGAAAAGCCTGGTCAAAGAGCCGAACAAAGAGTTGTTCGTGGACTGGCGTCCGTATCTGGGCCACGCCTGGACCGCGCGTCACGACACTCGCTTCGATCTCAAGACCTTGCAGGAACTGTCCGCCAAGCTGCTGGAAATCCCGGAAGGCTTCGTGGTTCAGCGCCAGGTTGCCAAGATCTACGAAGACCGCCAGAAGATGCAAGCCGGCGGCCTGCCGATCAACTGGGGTTACGCTGAAACCATGGCGTACGCGACCCTGGCGTTCGAAGGTCACCCGATTCGCATGACTGGCCAGGACATCGGCCGCGGTACGTTCTCGCACCGCCATGCTGTCCTGCACAACCAGAAAGACGCGGGCACCTACATCCCGCTGCAGAACCTGTACGACGGTCAGCCGCGCTTCGACCTGTACGACTCGTTCCTGTCCGAAGAAGCGGTATTGGCGTTCGAGTACGGTTACTCGACCACCACGCCGAATGCCCTGGTTATCTGGGAAGCCCAGTTCGGCGACTTCGCCAACGGCGCCCAGGTAGTGATTGACCAGTTCATCACCAGTGGCGAGCACAAGTGGGGCCGTCTGTGCGGTCTGACGATGCTGCTGCCGCACGGTTATGAAGGTCAGGGTCCGGAGCACTCCTCGGCTCGTCTGGAGCGTTACCTGCAGCTGTGCGCCGAGCACAACATTCAGGTATGCATGCCGACGACGCCGGCTCAGATCTACCACTTGCTGCGCCGTCAGGTCATTCGCCCGCTGCGCAAACCACTGGTAGTCCTGACTCCGAAGTCGCTGCTGCGCCACAAGCTGGCCATCTCGACGCTGGAAGATCTGGCCGAAGGTTCGTTCCAGACCGTCATCCCGGAAATCGATGCCCAAGACCCGAAAAAGGTCGAGCGCGTTGTTCTGTGTAGCGGCAAGGTCTACTACGACCTGCTGGAAAAACGCCGTGCCGAAGGTCGTGACGACATCGCCATCGTGCGTATCGAGCAGCTGTACCCATTCCCTGAGGACGACCTGAAAGAAGTCCTGGCTCCGTACACCAACGTCAAGCATGCCGTCTGGTGTCAGGAAGAGCCGATGAACCAGGGTGCCTGGTACTGCAGCCAACACCACATGCGTCGCAGCATCAGCAACCTCAACAAGTCTCTCGTGCTCGAGTACGCGGGCCGTGAGGCTTCTGCTGCACCTGCATGCGGTTACGCATCGATGCACGCCGAACAGCAGGAACAACTGCTGCAAGACGCCTTTACTGTTTAACGCCTTCGCGCACCTGAAACCGAATTTAAGGAACCACAGACAATGGCTATCGAGATCAAAGCCCCCACTTTCCCGGAATCGGTTGCCGATGGCACCGTTGCCACCTGGCATAAACAACCGGGCGACGCGGTCAAGCGCGACGAACTGATCGTCGACATCGAAACCGACAAGGTCGTGCTGGAAGTGCTGGCTACCGCTGACGGCGTGCTGGGCGCTATCGTCAAGAACGAAGGCGACACCGTTCTGTCTGACGAAGTCCTGGGCTCCATCGTTGAAGGCGGCGCTGCTGCCGCAGCTCCGGCTGCCGCTGCTGCTCCGGCCGCTGCTGCTGCCGCTCCAGCTGCCGGCGCTGACGAAGACGCTATCGCAGCTCCAGCTGCTCGCAAGCTGGCCGAAGAAAACGGCATCAACCTGGCTTCCGTCAAAGGCACCGGCAAAGATGGTCGTGTAACCAAGGAAGACGTGGTTGCCGCTGTCGAAGCCAAGAAAGCTGCTCCTGCTGCCGCACCTGCCAAGGCTGCTGCTCCGGCTGCCGCTGCTCCTGTGTTCGCTGCTGGCGATCGCATCGAGAAGCGCGTTCCGATGACTCGCGTTCGTGCCACCGTGGCCAAGCGTCTGGTTGAAGCTCAGTCGAACATGGCGATGCTCACCACTTTCAACGAAGTCGACATGACCGAAGTCATGGCGCTGCGTTCGAAGTACAAGGATCTCTTTGAGAAGAGCCATAACGGCGTACGCCTGGGCTTCATGTCCTTCTTCGTGAAAGCGGCTACCGAGGCGCTGAAGCGCTTCCCGGCTGTCAACGCGTCGATCGACGGCGGCGACATCGTTTACCACGGCTACGCCGACGTCGGCGTTGCAGTTTCCAGCGATCGCGGACTGGTTGTACCGGTTCTGCGTAACGCCGAACTGATGAGCCTGGCTGAAATCGAAGGCGGCATCGCCACCTTCGGCAAGAAGGCCCGCGACGGCAAGCTGTCGATGGACGAAATGACCGGTGGTACGTTCACCATCACCAACGGCGGTACTTTCGGTTCGATGATGTCGACTCCGATCGTCAACCCGCCACAAGCAGCCATCCTGGGCATGCATAACATCATCCAGCGTCCTATGGCCATCAACGGTCAGGTCGTTATCCGTCCGATGATGTACCTGGCACTGTCCTACGATCACCGTCTGATCGATGGCAAAGAAGCTGTGACCTTCCTGGTGACCATCAAGAACCTGCTGGAAGATCCGGCTCGTCTGTTGCTGGATATCTGATAGAAGCAGCCATGAGCTGCAAGCCTGTGCTGTCGGAAAACCCGCAGCCTGGCTTGCCGCTCGCGGCTTGAAGCTTTTCGCTAAAGAGGATTTTTTGAATGTCGCAGAAATTTGACGTAGTAGTGATCGGTGCGGGCCCTGGCGGTTATGTCGCTGCCATCAAGGCCGCGCAGTTGGGTCTCTCCACTGCCTGCATCGAGAAGTACACCGACAAGGAAGGCAAACTGGCTCTGGGCGGTACCTGCCTGAACGTCGGCTGCATTCCATCCAAGGCCCTGCTGGACAGCTCGTGGAAATTCCACGAAGCCCAGGACGGTTTCGCGATCCACGGTATCAATCACGCTGGCGTGACCATGGACGTGCCAGCGATGGTTGGCCGTAAAGCCAACATCGTCAAAGGCCTGACCTCCGGCGTTGCGACCCTGTTCAAAGCCAACGGTGTGACCTCCATCCAGGGTCACGGCAAGCTGCTGGCCGGCAAGAAAGTTGAAGTCACCAAGCCAGACGGCTCGGTAGAAATCATCGAAGCCGAAAACGTCATCCTCGCTCCGGGCTCGCGTCCGATCGACATTCCACCGGCTCCGGTCGACCAGAATGTGATCGTCGATTCGACTGGCGCTCTGGAATTCCAATCGGTTCCAAAACGTCTGGGCGTGATCGGCGCTGGCGTTATCGGTCTGGAACTGGGTTCGGTCTGGTCGCGTCTGGGTGCAGAAGTGACTGTCCTGGAAGCCCTGGACACCTTCCTGATGGCAGCGGACACCGCTGTTTCCAAGGAAGCGCTGAAAACCCTGACCAAACAGGGTCTGGACATCAAGCTGGGCGCACGCGTCACCGGTTCCAAAGTGAACGGCGACGAAGTCGTGGTGAACTACACCGATGCCAAGGGCGAACAGAACATCACTTTCGACAAGCTGATCGTAGCCGTTGGTCGCCGTCCGGTGACCACTGATCTGCTGGCTGCCGACTGCGGCGTGACCCTGGATGAGCGCGGTTTCGTGCACGTTGACGATCACTGCGCCACCACCGTACCGGGCGTTTACGCCATCGGCGACGTGGTTCGCGGCATGATGCTGGCGCACAAGGCGTCCGAAGAAGGCATCATGGTTGTCGAGCGCATCAAGGGCCACAAGGCCCAGATGAACTATGATTTGATCCCTTCGGTTATTTATACTCACCCGGAAATCGCGTGGGTCGGTAAAACCGAGCAGGCCTTGAAAGCCGAAGGCGTTGAAGTTAACGTCGGCACCTTCCCGTTCGCAGCCTCTGGCCGTGCCATGGCTGCCAACGATACCGGCGGTTTCGTCAAGGTCATCGCAGATGCCAAGACAGACCGCGTACTGGGCGTCCACGTGATTGGCCCAAGCGCTGCCGAACTGGTTCAGCAGGGCGCGATCGGTATGGAATTCGGCACCAGCGCTGAAGACCTGGGCATGATGGTTTTCTCCCATCCGACCCTGTCTGAAGCCTTGCACGAAGCTGCTTTGGCAGTGAATGGCGGCGCCATCCACATCGCCAACCGCAAGAAGCGTTAAGACAATAAGAAACCACGGCGGAATGGCCCGTCGTGAGCCTTGCATGCAAGACTCACCGCGGAATATCCGCTGGACGCAGTCTTGCATAGCTGCACCGGGTATCCGGAAAGGCTATGCAAGCAGCAGTCACAGGTGGTGCGGCACTTGAATGAGTGCAGCACCGAATGCGCAGTACCTAACGAAGACGGTAATAAGCATGAATCTTCACGAGTATCAGGGTAAGCAGCTGTTCGCTGAGTACGGCCTGCCAGTTTCCACCGGTTACGCGGTAGACACCCCGGAAGCAGCAGCAGAAGCTTGCGACAAAATCGGCGGCAGCGAGTGGGTTGTCAAAGCCCAGGTCCACGCCGGTGGTCGCGGTAAAGCGGGCGGCGTAAAGCTGGTTCGCAACAAAGAAGACGCCAAAGCCTTCGCACAGCAGTGGCTGGGCAAGCGTCTGGTGACTTACCAGACTGACGCCAATGGTCAGCCAGTCACCAAGATCCTGGTTGAATCGTGCACTGATATCGCTAAAGAGCTGTACCTGGGCGCTGTCGTTGACCGTTCGAGCCGTCGTATCGTGTTCATGGCTTCCACCGAAGGTGGCGTGGACATCGAGAAAATCGCTCACGACACTCCAGAAAAAATTCTGAAAGCCACTATCGATCCACTGGTTGGCGCTCAGCCATTCCAGGGTCGCGAACTGGCATTCCAGTTGGGTCTGGAAGGCAAGCAAGTTGCCCAGTTCGCCAAGATCTTCGTAGGTCTGGCCAAACTGTTCCAGGATCACGATCTGGCCCTGCTGGAAGTGAACCCGCTGGTGATCAAGGCTGACGGCGATCTGCACTGCCTGGACGCCAAGATCAACATCGACGCCAACGCCATGTACCGTCAGCCAAAGCTGAAGACTTTCCACGATCCGTCGCAAGACGATCCGCGCGAAGCGCACGCTGCCAAGTTCGAACTGAACTACGTGGCGCTGGAAGGCAACATCGGTTGCATGGTCAACGGTGCTGGCCTGGCCATGGGTACCATGGACATCGTCAACCTGCATGGCGGCAAGCCAGCCAACTTCCTCGACGTGGGCGGCGGTGCTACCAAGGAACGCGTTACCGAAGCGTTCAAGATCATCCTGTCCGACACTAACGTCGCTGCAGTACTGGTCAACATCTTCGGCGGCATCGTTCGTTGCGACATGATTGCCGAAGGCATCATCGGTGCAGTGAAAGAAGTCGGCGTGAAAATCCCGGTTGTTGTTCGCCTTGAAGGCAACAACGCTGAGCTGGGCGCTAAAGTACTGGCAGAAAGCGGTTTGAACATCATCGCTGCTACCAGCCTGACCGACGCTGCTCAACAAGTTGTCAAAGCTGCGGAGGGCAAATAATGAGCGTCCTGATCAATAAAGACACCAAAGTTATCTGCCAGGGTATTACCGGTTCGCAAGGTAGTTTCCACACCCAGCAAGCCATCGAGTACGGCACCAAGATGGTTGGTGGTGTAACTCCAGGCAAAGGCGGCACCGAGCACCTGGGTCTGCCAGTGTTCAACACCGTTAAAGACGCAGTAGCTGCCACTGGCGCTACCGCCAGCGTGATCTACGTTCCGGCTCCTTTCTGCAAGGACTCGATCCTGGAAGCTGCTTTCGGCGGCATCAAGCTGATCGTCTGCATCACCGAAGGCATTCCTACCCTGGACATGCTGGACGCTAAAGTTAAGTGCGACGAGCTGGGTGTTACCCTGATCGGCCCTAACTGCCCAGGCGTGATCACTCCAGGCGAATGCAAGATCGGCATCATGCCAGGTCACATTCACTTGCCAGGCAAGGTCGGTATCGTTTCCCGTTCCGGCACCCTGACCTACGAAGCTGTAAAGCAGACTACTGACGCCGGTTTCGGTCAGTCGACTTGCGTCGGCATCGGTGGTGACCCGATCCCGGGTTCGAACTTCATCGACATCCTGAAGCTGTTCCAGGAAGACCCGAAGACCGAAGCGATCGTGATGATCGGCGAGATCGGCGGTTCGGCTGAAGAAGAAGCGGCTGCCTACATCAAGGCACACGTGACCAAGCCGGTTGTTTCCTACATCGCTGGTGTGACTGCTCCTCCGGGCAAGCGCATGGGCCATGCTGGCGCAATCATCTCTGGCGGCAAAGGCACTGCAGACGAGAAATTCGCTGCTCTGCAAGACGCAGGCGTTAAAACCGTGCGTTCGCTGGCAGACATCGGCAAGGCCCTGGCCGAGCTGACTGGTTGGGCTGTCAAGTAAGCCTCGCGCTTAGCTGACGCTTCACCAAACAAAGGCCACCTTCGGGTGGCCTTTGTCGTTTCCGGGGTTTGTGTTGGGTGTACCGGCCTCTTCGCGGGCAAGCCCGCTCCCACATTTTGTACGCGTTCCAATGTGGGAGCGGGCTTGCCCGCGAAGGCGGACTTCCAGGTGACATCTATCAACATGCAAAAACGCGACACAAAGATGTCGTAGATCGGAATGTTTGCCCACTAACAGTGCGTTTGTCGGCCAAATTCGTTAGGCTACTCGCCATTTTTGCGTCCGCGTCCCACAAGGCTGCAACGCGCTAAAAGGGTCGGTCTTATACGGACTGACAGCATTTCCCTCACCCATAGGGAAATCCCTCTCTAAATTCCGATTCAGTAGTGTGGTATTTCCTTAATGAAAGTGTTGAAAGGCCAGGACATCCTGGCACTTGGTTTTATGACGTTTGCCCTGTTCGTCGGGGCTGGCAACATCATCTTCCCGCCTATCGTCGGTTTGCAGTCCGGGCCTAATGTCTGGATGGCAGCGCTGGGTTTTCTGGTCACTGCCGTGGGTTTGCCGGTGATCACCGTTGTGGCCCTGGCCAAGGTCGGTGGCGCAATGGATGCGTTGAGCAGTCCGATCGGTAAAATCGCCGGCGGCCTGTTGGCGGCGGCATGCTACCTGGCTGTGGGCCCGCTGTTCGCGACGCCACGTACTGCCACCGTATCGTTCGAAGTGGGCCTGGCGCCGCTGACCGGCGAGAGCCCGCTGGCGTTGTTTCTGTACAGCTCGGTTTACTTCCTGCTGGTGTTCTTCATCTCGCTGTATCCGGGCCGTTTGCTGGATACCGTAGGGCGTTTTCTCGCTCCGCTGAAGATCATAGCCCTGGCCGTGCTGGGCATTGCAGCCTTCGCCCTGCCGGCCGGTGACATTGGTCAGGCAACCCCTGAATACATGGCAGCCCCGTTTTCCCAAGGCTTCATCAATGGTTACCTGACCATGGATACCCTGGGCGCCCTGGTGTTCGGCATCGTTATCGTCAACGCCATCCGTTCCCGCGGCGTCGAGTCGCCAGCACTGATCACCCGCTACGCGATCATCGCCGGTCTGATTGCCGGTGTGGGCCTGGCGCTGGTGTATGTCAGCCTGTTCCGTCTTGGTTCGGGCAGCCACGAAGTGGCCGTTGGCGCAACCAATGGCGCGGCGGTATTGCACGCCTACGTGCAGCACACCTTCGGTTCGCTGGGCAGCGGTTTCCTTGCGGTGCTGATCTCGCTGGCGTGTCTGGTGACTGCAGTCGGCCTGACTTGTGCCTGCGCCGAGTACTTCAGCCGAGTGGTACCGCTGTCCTACAAGACTCTGGTGATCATCCTCGCTGCGTTCTCGCTGCTGGTGTCCAACCTGGGCCTGACCAAGTTGATTGCGTTCTCGATCCCGGTGCTCACTGCGATCTACCCACCGTGCATCGTTCTGGTGGCGTTGAGCTTCTGCAAGGACTTCTGGCATGAGCAGGGCCGTATCCTCGGCCCGGTGATGCTGGTGTCGTTCATCTTCGGCCTGATCGACGCCCTCAAAGGCGCCGGGCTGGCGGACTGGATGCCGACGCAACTGGCGCACCTGCCGCTGAGCGAGCAGGGCCTGGCCTGGCTGGTGCCGTCGGTGATGACTCTGGTGGTCGCCGTGGTCTGCGACCGTATGCTGGGCAAGCGCGAAGAAGCGCTGGCTTAAGCTTTACCGGCCCGTCACAAGCGGGCCTGTGAACAAAACAGAAATGCCCCGTATCAATCGATACGGGGCATTTTTTTATGGGGTGATGCGGTGTCTTTTCTGTTGAGCTAACGTCGAAGCATTGCAAACCCGCTCCCACAGGGATTCGGTACTCCTCTTGCACATCACAAGGACCTGCATGTCGTTCATCCAAGCCAATCTGATCCACATTCTTGCCGCCATCTGGTTCGTTATCTGCTGGGGCGGGTACACTCGCTATGCCACATGGAAAGGCCGTGACACCGCGTGTCTGGCCAGTGTGCTGCACCTGTATCGTGAGGACTGGATGCGCCGCATGCTGCTGCGCGACAACCGCATCGCCGATGCCAGTGTGATCGGCAATCTGGAACGCAATGCTTCGTTCTTCGCCTCCAGTACGTTGATTATCCTGGCCGGTATTCTCACGGTGCTGGGGGCTTCGGAGCGGGCGGTGTCGTTGCTGGCGGATATCCCGATGGTGCAACAGGCGTCCCAGGGTATGTCGGAAATCAAGTTGCTGTGCCTGGCGCTGGTGTTTGTCTATGCGTTCTTCACGTTCAGCTGGTGCATGCGCCAGTACAACTTTGCGGCGGTGCTGGTGGGGTCGGCGCCGATGGTCGGCGAGCGCCATGTGTCCGAGCAAGAGCGCAAAGCGTTCGCTTCCCGCGCGGCCCGCGTCATCTCCATGGCCGCCAACCAGTTCAACTTCGGGCTGCGTTCCTACTACTTCGGCATGACCATGCTGGCCTGGTTTGTCAGCCCATGGTTGTTCATGTTGATGAGTGCCGGCGTCGTGTTTGTGTTGTACCGCCGCGAGTTTCATTCCGACGTTCTCGACGTGATGGTCTATACCCCTACAGAGGCGCCGTTGCCGGAGGTGATCAAAGAGGCTGCTTGATGAGTATTCCGTTCTGGTGTGTGTTTATCAGTGCCGTGCTGATTTACGTGGCGCGTATGCCCGTGACGAAGGCCATGAAAGAGCAGGGCGGTTACAACAATCACCTACCGCGCCAGCAGCAGGGCCAACTCACAGGTTTCGGTGCCCGTGCGGTGGCAGCGCATCAGAATAGTTTCGAAGCGTTCATGTTGTTTGCGGTGGGTGTGTTGATGGCGCATACCACGCAGACGGCGGGATGGCTTATCGATTGTCTGGCTATCATCTTTGTGATTGCGCGGGTTATTTATCTGGTGTGTTACTGGAAAGACCTGGCCTGGCAACGCAGTCTGGTTTGGCTGGTGGGATTAATCTGTTCGTTGTTGCTGATGATTAGTCCGACCTTTCGTACGATTTTGCTCTAACCGCTTTTTTGAAGACAAAAGAAAACCCGCACTTGGCGGGTTTTCTTTTATCACGCTAAAAACCGCATTAGTTCTTAGGTGCTTCCGGAGCGGCCGGTGCAGCCTCTTTTGCCGCTGCTGCGTTCGATTCAGCCTGATCTTTGGCGGCTTCGGCGTTTTCTTTCGCCGCGTCGTTCACTTTATCCTGTGCTTCGTTCATTTTTTGCTGGGCTTGCTCAGCATGTTGGTTAGCATCTTGAGCTTTGTCCTCGGATTTTTTATCGCAGGCAGCGAGACCGAGGGAAGCGGTCAACATCAAGGCAATAGCTAAAGTCTTACGCATGGGGTGTTTCTCCTGATGAAAAGCATCTACTGGCCTTAAGAGCCCACGCATCAGGGTTAAGTTCCTTAATTCTTTCAGATATATAAGTTTGCTCTAATGCGGAACTTTTACCCGGACCGCCACCGCACTGTACGGATATAAACAAGAGTTTTTAACAAATGGCTGAAAACCCCGTTTTTGAGCGTGCGATGCGCTTTCTGTCGGCGCTGCGACATTGCCAGGTACTGGGACTAAGCGTTCACAGCGCCAGCAGCGAAGGGCTGACGATTGTGCTGCCATACAGCCCGCAGATCGTTGGTAATCCCGAAACCGGCGTGATTCACGGCGGGGCGCTGACTTCGCTGATGGACACGGCCTGTGGCATGGCGACGCTTTGCGTGCTCCCGGAATTCGAGGTCTGCCCGACCCTCGATCTGCGCATCGACTACATGCACGCCGCCGAGCCGCATAAAGATGTCTACGGCTTTGCCCAGTGCTACCGCGTCACCACCGACGTGATTTTCGCCCGTGGTTTCGCCTATCAGGATGACCCCGAGCAACCCATTGCCCATGTGATGGGCACTTTCATGCGCATGGGCAAGGGCCTCAAAGGCACCAAGGGCTTTGGTGGCGCGGTTGCCGGAGGTGCGCAATGAGTGAGTCGCTAAAGGACCAATTGCAAAAGGCCCACGAGCAGGGCGATTACGCCTCGCTGCTGGATTTGATTCCCTATGCCCGGCTGATCGGCGTCGAATGTTCACGGGTGGGAGATGAGCTGCTGTTCAAGCTGCCAGCGAACAAGGACAACATTGGTAACCCTTTGTTGCCGGCGATTCATGGCGGTGTGATCGCCGGTTTCATGGAGTTGGCCGCCGCGCTGCATCTGTTGGTGTTTACCGGATCGCCCGGGGTGCCGAAAATCATCGACTTTTCCCTGGATTACCTGCGTGCCGGGCAGTTTCGCGATACCTGGGCCCGATGCCAGGTTTGCCGCCAGGGTCGCAGGGTCGCCAACGTGGCGATTACCGCCTGGCAAAGCACCGAAGCCGAACCCATTGCCACGGCCCGCGCACATTTCAAACTCGAAGAGCCCTTGAAATCCTGAACGGTGCCCCAAACTCTGAGGACAACCCGCCGACGACCCTCAAGGTCGCGGCTTATGCCATCTGATTGGAGTTTGATGACCATGAGTGTGGAAACTCAAAAGGAAACCCTGGGCTTCCAGACCGAGGTGAAGCAACTGCTGCACCTCATGATCCATTCGCTGTATTCCAACAAGGAAATTTTCCTTCGCGAATTGATCTCGAACGCCTCTGACGCTGTCGACAAATTACGTTTCGAAGCCCTGGCCAAGCCAGAGCTGCTGGAAGGTGGTGCCGAACTGAAAATCCGCGTGAGCTTCGACAAGGACGCTAAAACCGTCACCCTCGAAGACAACGGTATCGGCATGAGCCGCGAAGATGCGATCACCCACCTGGGGACCATCGCCAAGTCCGGCACCGCCGATTTCATGAAGCACCTGACCGGCGACCAGAAGAAAGACTCGCATCTGATCGGCCAGTTCGGTGTCGGTTTCTACTCCGCATTCATCGTCGCCGACAAGGTCGACGTGTACAGCCGCCGTGCCGGCGCAGCTGCCAGCGAAGGCGTGCACTGGTCCTCCAAGGGCGAAGGCGACTTCGAAGTCGCGACCATCGACAAGGCTGACCGTGGTACTCGCATCGTCCTGCACCTGAAGTCCGGTGAAGACGAGTTCGCCGATGGCTGGCGCCTGCGCAACATCATCAAGAAGTACTCCGATCACATCGCTTTGCCGATCGAGTTGCCGAAAGAAGTGGCAGCCACCGAGGGCGAAGAGAAGCCGGCCGTTGAGTGGGAAACCGTCAACCGCGCCAGCGCCCTGTGGACCCGTCCGCGTACCGAAATCAAGGATGAGGAATATCAGGAGTTCTACAAACACATCGCTCACGACTTCGAAAACCCGCTGAGCTGGAGCCACAATAAGGTCGAGGGCAAGCTCGAATACAGCTCGCTGCTGTACGTGCCAACCCGTGCGCCGTTCGACCTGTACCAGCGTGAAGCGCCGAAAGGCCTGAAATTGTACGTGCAGCGCGTGTTCGTCATGGATCAGGCCGAGTCCTTCCTGCCGTTGTACCTGCGCTTCATCAAGGGCGTGGTCGATTCCAACGACCTGTCGCTGAACGTGTCGCGGGAAATCCTGCAGAAAGACCCGATCATCGATTCCATGAAGTCGGCGCTGACCAAGCGCGTTCTGGACATGCTGGAAAAACTGGCGAAGAACGAGCCTGAGCAATACAAGGGCTTCTGGAAAAACTTCGGTCAGGTCATGAAAGAAGGCCCGGCAGAAGACTTCGCCAACAAAGAAAAAATCGCCGGCCTGCTGCGTTTCGCCTCGACCCATGGCGACGATGGCGAACAGGTGGTTGGCCTGGCCGAGTACCTGGCGCGCGCCAAGGAAGGTCAGGACAAGATTTACTACCTGACCGGCGAAACCTACGCGCAAGTCAAGAACAGCCCGCACCTGGAAGTCTTCCGCAAGAAAGGCATCGAAGTGCTGCTGCTGACGGATCGCATCGACGAGTGGCTGATGAGCTACCTCAGCGACTTCGACGGCAAGAGCTTTGTCGACGTGGCGCGCGGTGACCTGGACCTCGGCAACCTGGACTCGGAAGAGGACAAGAAGGCTGCGGAAGAAGTCGCCAAGGCTAAGGAAGGTCTGGTTGAGCGTCTGAAAACCGCGCTGGGCGAATCCGTTGCGGAAGTTCGGGTGTCCCATCGTTTGACCGACTCCCCGGCGATTCTGGCCATCGGCGAGCAGGACCTGGGCTTGCAGATGCGTCAGATCCTCGAAGCCAGCGGCCAGAAGGTTCCGGATTCGAAGCCGATCTTCGAATTCAACCCGGCTCACCCGCTGATCGAGAAGCTCGACAACGAGCAGAGCGACGAGCGCTTCGGCGACCTGTCGCACATCCTCTTCGATCAGGCGGCCCTGGCGGCCGGCGACAGCTTGAAAGATCCGGCGGCCTACGTGCGCCGTCTGAACAAACTGTTGGTCGAGCTATCAGCTTAACTGCGTTGTAGAAAACCCGCTTCGGCGGGTTTTTTCATTCTGGTGTTCAAAAATCAGGAGTCAGAAATGAGCCAAATCACTGTACGTTCCGTTGCCTATCAGATTGATGGTCAGGCCTACGAAAGCCGTCTGGCCTTCGATGCCGACCATAAAGGCCCGCGTCCGGGTTTGTTGATGGCGCCGAACTGGATGGGCGTCAGCGCCGGTGCCGAGGAGATCGCCAAGTCGGTGGCAGCCAAGGGCTACGTGGTGCTGATCGCAGATCTTTACGGTCAATCGGTTCGTCCGACGAACAATGACGAGGCCGGCGCGGCAATGATGCCGTTGAAGAATGACCGCGCATTGCTGCGCAAGCGCATGCAGGCGGCGTTCGAACAGTTGCAGAGTCAGGGCGAGGTGGCAGTCGATACTTCGAGACTGGCGACCTACGGTTTCTGCTTCGGTGGCTGCTGTGCCCTGGAGTTCGCCCGTACCGGTGCGCCGGTGAAAGCTGCGGTATCGTTCCATGGCACGCTGGACACACCGGATCCGGCCGATGCGAAAAACATCAAGGGTAAGGTGTTGGTACTGCACGGTGCCTCCGATCCACTGGTGCCGAAGGAGCAGTTGCCGGCGTTCGAAGATGAAATGAACGCGGCCGGTGTGGACTGGCAGTTGTTGAGCTACGGCGGTGCGTTCCACTCGTTCACGGATCCGCATGCCAAGGTGCCGGGCATGATGATGTATGACGCGAAGATCGCCGCTCGGGCGTTCACGTCGATGCATAACTTGCTGGATGAAGTGTTCAAGGGGTGATCTGGTGTCAGGCACCGATTTTGTCAGTGCCTGAACCGGCCTCTTCGCGAGCAAGCCCGCTCCCACATTGGAATGCGTTCCAATGTGGGAGCGGGCTTGCTC